>JAMOOR010000001.1 GCA_027065235.1 Thermotogaceae bacterium
AGTCAGCCACGGTGTAAGGAACGGTAGCGTCAGCTTTTGATGTAACTATTAAGGCTTTTGATTTTACAAGATATAGTCTTTTAATTCCAAGAGATTGAAGACGGAAAAATTCTCTTGCAGGCTTTATCCAATTATATTTCCAGTATTCTTCCCAAAGTATCATTCTTACAGGATCGTTTCTGTTTATCTCAGGAATTTCCGCATTCTTCTTCTCAATTCTATCTTTAAAAAACGACATGAAATATACGATGTACTTATACTTTTGATCGTAAACCCTGTGAGCTGGTGCAAGGAGAATGATTTTTTCAGGGCTATATAAAGAAGCCACCAAAGTTGTTAAAATTCCTCCCATAGAAAGTCCACCAACATAAACCTTATCGCATTTGCTTTTCATATCAGCATAGGAATCTATTGCTTTTCTGAGCCAATCTTTGTAAGAAACTCCTAAGAAATCCTCACCGCAGGTGGCATGACCTGGAAGACGAGGAATGTAAACGGTAAAACCCGTATTCTCATGTATATATCTTCCATATTCTTCAAGTTCTTTGGGGTAACCTGTGTACCCGTGAAAGAGAAGGAAGCACTTCTCTTTTGATCCGTCCAAGAAAACTTCTTCCGCACCTTTAATAACTTTTGCGGGAAAAAGCCTCACTTTTCAACCTCCATAAATAACATAACTATTTTTGTTAAGTTTTTCCCCACTATCAAACTTTCATCCAAGGGACCTTGGATCAAGAGCATCTCTTAGCGCATCACCTACAAAGTTGAATGCAAGAACCGTTACAAATATGAATATACCCGGTATCAAGAGCCACGGTGCGTTCTGGAGTATGTAGGTGTCCTGAGCCTGAGCAAGCATCAATCCCCAACTTGCATCAGGTTCTCTTATACCAAGACCCAAGTAACTTAAGCCCGCTTCACCAAGTATATACCCCGGGATTCTTAATGTAGCAGAAACTATCATAAAGCTCGTTGTATTCGGAAGAACATGTTTCCACAAAACTTTAAAATCTGGAAGACCAATAACTATAGCAGCCTCAACAAATTCTCTTTTTCTGATGGAAAGCACCATTCCCCTTATAACCCTACTCGTTCCAGCCCATCCTATGAAGGAGAGTATAAGAACAAGGAGCATGTATATCTGCGTAGATGGTATGTCCATAGGAAGGAGCGCCCTTAAAAGTATCAAAAGGTAAAATTCCGGTATCGACATGATTATTTCTGCAACTCTCATCATGATTTCATCTATCACACCACCATAGTAACCAGATATTCCCCCGAAGACAAGTGCAAGAGCAAAGGTTATCACCATACCTATAATACCTATAGAAAGCGATATCCTTGAAGCAAATACAAGTCTTGACCATACATCTCTTCCAAAGGCATCTCCGCCGAATATATAAAGTCTAACGTAATCAGCCGCTGGGTCACCCTTTGGAACTTCAACACCAAAAAGGTGGAGTCTTGATGGAATAAGCCAAAGAAATTTTCCTTTCCATGTTCTCACAAAGAACTTCACATTGTAAGTTCTGTAATCGAAATCATCAACCTTTTTGCCATCTAAGGTTATATCAACTACGTTATCTTTCTCTCTTCTTTCGATGTAAACTGTTCCATCCTTCTCTGTAAAGCTCATTTCCTTCATCAATTTAAATACTCCTGCTGTGTTTGAAAGATCTATTGTTATATTAAGGTTCTTTTCAAGATTATCTATGAAATCTTTATCCTTTTGCATTATCTTCAAAAGAACTATTCTTTGGATGTTGAGAGCTTTTGCATCGCCCTTCGCTTCTATGATTTTTTTCTTCTGCATTTCAGCACCTGGAAGACCTTTCACAAGATCATCAATAGGCATCTCCATCTTGCTATAGAATTCCTTTTCCACTACGAACCTATCTATCTTTGTAACAACCCATAGGTTAGCTATTTGATCTTCCCTTGTTACCCCTTTTGTCTTGAGATCTTTTCCTATATCCGCAAACTCAACTTTGTTAAATATTGCTTCTTTTGCTGTTGGAAAGTTCAAGCTCCTGTAAATCTCACCTTTTTCAAGGGCTTCGGCATCTACACCAAATATCAAATAATCCCTTTCATAATATTTCTTGTAAACATATTCTTTACCATCTTTCGTTTTTACATGTATATCGTTCTCAACCACAAAATACGGTCTTACCTTTTCGTCACCGTATATTTCAATCTTTTTACCAGCAGCTTTTATGTATTTATCACCTATATAGTATTCTTTTCCGTCCACAACAAGCTTGGTTGGAAACAACATTTCAGTGTAAAAATTCCTGTCTGACTTGAACGGGTCTATATAACTCATAGTTGGAAGAATGTAAAGTTTGTGAGACTTCCCTTTGTATTCCCGATGGAGCTTTGTAGGTGCAATCAGAGAATGATTCAAAGATTGTTCATAGGGATTGTAAGGTGAAAGGAAATCGGCGAATATAGCCATGAGATAAAGAATTATTAAAACAACAAGCCCTATCACACCAAGTGTGTGCTTTTTAAAAGCCCTCCACACAAGTTGCCTTCTTGTTAAATACGTTTCTTCAAATTCGACTTCTTCAACCTGCTGGTTTCTCTTAACTTCTTTGTCCGCCATCTTTTCACCTCTCATTCGAATCTAACTCTTGGATCAACGAGAGCGAGCAATATATCGGCAACGAGGTTACCCAAAATAAGCATTACAGCCGATATAACAGCACTTGCCATGACAACGTAAATATCCTGCTGTATGAGCGCTTGATAAACGAGCCTACCCATTCCTGGCCATGCAAAGATGTTCTCTATAATTACAGAACCTCCCAAAAAACCAGAAATACTGTATCCAAGGAATGTAATCATCGGGTTTATAGCGTTTCTCATAGCGTGTTTGTATATAACAGCTCTTTCTGGAAGACCTTTCGCTCTAGCAAATGTAACATAATCCTCATTTAATACATCAAGGAGCGATCCTCTCATATACCTCATAAGTCCTGCAAAGCCACCAAAACCGAGAGCTATGGATGGGAGGACCAAATGCCAAGATAAATCTTTGAACTTTTCCCATGCTGACATGGTGTTATGACCAACAGAAACCATGCCGGCTATTGGGAACCACCCAGTTTTTGCTGCCCAGTATAAGAGCAAGAGCGCTAAGAAAAAGCCTGGTATCGCTATGCCACTAAAGGCAATTATCGTTAGCAACTTATCCCAAAAGGAGTACTTTTTCAAAGCTGAAAAGACGCCCAATATTATTCCTAAAACCCATGAGATTATAAAGGATATGAAGGATAGTATCACAGTCGCAAAAACCCTTTCCCATATCATTGAAGATACGGGTCTTCTGTAGTAAAAAGAATACCCGAAGTTTCCTTTAAGCATATTCTTAAGCCATATCCCATATTGAACAAGTGGAGGTTTATCGAGTCCGTACTCCTTTGAAAGTGCTTGCAAAAACTCAGGAGATACGGAAGGATCCATTCTGTACTGATCCAAAAAATCTCCCGGTGCTGCCCACATTATCATGAATACCAAAAAAGAGATAACCAAAAGTTCGGGTATGGCTATTATCAATCTTCTTGCAATGTATTTAAGCACTCTCTATCACCCCTTGACATATTAAAGGGGAGGGAGTTACCCCTCCCCTTTTGGTCCATAGAGCTTCCATTACTTCTCTTTCCAAATCCAATCCATGTTCCATGTAACAATACCACCCAAGTTTGTTGGATCAACATTGTGGAGTTTCTTGCTGTATGCGTAGAGGAACAGCTGCTGCGTTGTGTAAATGAGTGGCAAGTGCTCGGAAACAAGCTTCTGATATCTGCTGAACATCTCGTAAACTTTATCGTGATCGAGGTATTTAACGTTCTCTTTGAATATCGTATCGATTTCTTTTTCCCATTCTGGAAGGTAGTAATCGTTTGGATCAACGAATTTCTTGAGATCTGGACTGTAATTCCAGAAGTGGAGAGCTCCTTTAACTTTCCAAACATTAGCTCCACCTTGTGGCTCGTCTCCTCCGGTAAGCCCTATGATAACGGCTTCCCAGTCACCGTTAACGATGAGCTTCTGAACAAGTGTGTTGAAATCAATAGGAGCAAAGGTTACTTCCATTCCAAGTTTCTTGAGGTTCTCAACAAGGATATTTCCTATTCCTTCTCTTACCTTGTTTCCAGCGTTTGTCGTGAGTATGAATTTAACCACATGGCCCTCGCTGTCAACGAGCTTTCCTTCCTCGTTCCAACTGAATCCACCAAGCATGAGCATCATCTTAGCCATTTCAAGGTCGTATGGGTATTTCTTAAGAACGGATCCGTTGTACCATTCCTTAGCAGCCTCGCTTATTGGACCCCACTGCTCAATAGCAAGACCGTTGTAGAGTGTATCGATTATCTTTTTCTTATCAAGAGCGTATGCAACAGCCTTTCTGAAGTATTCATTTCTGAACCATTTTCTCTTAACTGGATCTGGGGCGTTCCAGTTGAAGGTTACGAACTGTGTGCCGAAGTTCGGTCCACCTGTTCCAACAACCCATCCCTTTTCCACTGCCTTATCTTTAAGTTCTTTGTATTCCGTTCCTCTTGGCCCATAAGTATCGATTTCTCCGTTTTCAAATGCAAGTTTCATTGCATTCATGTCAGGAATTATCTTGTAGATAACCTCGTCAAGGTATGGAAGCTGTGTGCCGTTTTTGTCTTTCTTCCAGTAGTATGGGTTTCTTGCAAGCCTGACATACTGGGCTGGTACGTATTCAACAGGAATGAATGGTCCAAGTCCAACAATTTCGTGTTTGTTTATAGCGTCAACTCCCCAGATTTCCTTGAACTTCTTACCCTCTGCGAGGTACTTCTCGATGACATGTTTCGGCCAAATCGGAATTCCACCTATGTATCTCCAAGCAAGTCTGTAAACCTTGTTGAAAACTACCTTTACCGTGTAATCATTAACCTTGTAAGCCTTTGGCCAG
>JAMOOR010000002.1 GCA_027065235.1 Thermotogaceae bacterium
GTTGAAATCATTCAATAATACTTCCGCAAAGAGATTTTCTTCTACATCGAAGACGACTTCCCCTTTGGTGGCTTTAGAACTTGTTATCTCAACATCAACTCTTATAGATTTTCTGTACTCGCAACTTAAAGAGCTGCTTTCTCCCTTCCACTCACTCCTTGAAAATACAAGGTTCGATTTAACAGCGGTAAAGTAGTTTGAGAAATAAAGTTTGCTACAAGACTTTTCCAAATTTTCCTTCACAGTATAAAGAAGGTTCTCTGCAGCTTTCTTGCTATATACTTTGCCACCAATCTTAGCTCCTATTAGCAAGGTCAGAACCTCCTTTTAACGCCGAATTTTTCTTCGATTTTAGAGATGATCTTTTCAAAAAGTTCGTTAACTTCATCATCTTTTAGTGTTCTTTCATTGCTTCTGAAAATTATTGAGAATGTAACGCTTATCTTGTCCTCATCCACTCCTTTTCCTTTGTAAATGTCTATAACTTTAACTTCTTCAACGAGATCTCCTCCAAGTTCTTTTATCTTCTCCATAATTTCTGCAGACTGGATGTCCTTTCCAATGAGAAGAGCAACGTCCCTTCTTATGCTTGGGAATACTGGAGAGGGCCTGTATTTTGGTTTTGTTTCTCTGAGAGATGCTATTTTATCAACACTAAGCTCAAAGTAATAGACATCAGTTTTTATATCGTACTTTCTTGCATAGTCAGGATCGATCATACCTATAAATCCGATCTCCGCATCGCCAGAAGTTATCTTTGCCGTCCTTGTTGGAACGAATCCAAGAATCTCTGCTCTTTCGTAATTTGCTGCTATCCCAAATCTTTCCAGAAGTTCATCGATCACTCCCTTAAATGTGTAAAATTCAACCTGTCTTTTATCTGTGTAGTCCTCTTCATTTTCCATTCCATAGGCTATAGCACCGATCATTTCTTCTTCCTTAAGATCTTCTCCCTCTTTCCAGAATACTTTTCCTGTCTCGAATATCTTTGCGCTTCTCACCTGATGGGTGAAGTTAAAGCTTGCAACATCAATCAATGTGTAAAGAAGGGATTTTCTCATAACATCTAAATCGTCTGTTATTGGGTTGGAAACTTCCAAGGTTTCTCTGCTTGAAAAATCCCATTCTTTCACTTTTTTGGAAGATGTGAAAGAAAAGGTCAAAATCTCATCAAATCCCATTCCCTTCATTATCTCGACGATCTCTCTTCTCAATTTTTGCCTCTCATTCAGCCCTCCAAGGCCAGACCATATTAGAGTTCTTTCAGAAGAGATCTTGTCGTATCCGTAAACTCTTCCAATCTCTTCAATAAGGTCTATTTCTCTTTGAACATCGTAAATTCTATGAGTTGGAACCGTGATGTTCCATCCATCTGCTGTTTCTTTTACAAAGAATCCAAGCCTTTCAAGAATATCTACAACTTCGTCGTCGGGAACTTTTATTCCAAGTACATGCTCTATCTTGTTCCTTCTGAGATGTACTTCTATGAGGCTTATTTTCTTTTCGTATACATCTAAAATGTTTTCCGTTGAAATTCCGCCAGCGAGGAGTTGGATTAAAGAGACGACTCTTTTCATAACATATTCAACATCGTTGGGATCAACACCTCTTTCGAATCTGTAGGATGCATCGCTTTGAATTCCAAGAGTCTTTGCGGTCCTTCTGATCCTGACAGGATCGAAGAAAGCAACCTCTACAAGAACATCTTTTGTGTTTTCGTTTATCCCGCTATTTTGAGCTCCCATAACGCCGCCAACCGCAATTATGTTTTCTCCGCCGTCTGTAATAAGAGTTTCAATTCCGGAAAATTCATATTCTTTTTCATCAAGAAGAACCGCTTTTTCTCCTTTTTTAGCTCTTCTTACAACGATTTCCTTTGTCGTTATGAGGTTGTAATCAAAGGCATGTATGGGATGGCCAGTTTCAAGCATCACATAGTTTGTAGCATCTACTATGTTGTTTATTGGTCTTATTCCAGATGCCATCAGTCTTCTTTTGAGCCACACAGGACTCTCTTTAACCTCAACACCTCTTATCACCATAGCGGCGTACCTCGGACATCCTTCAACATCTTCTATCCTTATATTCACGAACTCTTCTGTCTTCTTACCATCACTTTTTATATCCGCAGCTGGATAGGTTATATCTTGCTTTGTTTTTGCAGCTATTTCACGGGATACTCCTATGTAAGAGAGAGCATCTCCCCTGTTGGGAGTTATCTCTATGTCATAAACAACATCATCTAAGTTGAAAAGTTTTATGACATCTTGACCTATCTTAACATCAAAATCAAAAGTGTAAACTTTATCAGAATGCTCTTCTATTCCAAGCTCTTCAAGTGAGCACATCATTCCTTCACTTTTTATTCCTCTCATGTTAGCTTCCTTTATTTCCTTCCCGCCAGCTAAAACAGTTCCAGGAAAAGCAACTGCAACAAAATCTCCTTCCTTAACGCTTCTGTCCGCTGTTATTAAAGTTAGCTTCCTTTCACCAACATCGACAGTGCATACATTCAGCTTATCAGCGTTCGGATGGGGTTTAACCTCAAGTACCTTCCCAACCACTATCTTTCCTTTAACTTCAGGTTTGATAACCTCGTCAACATTAAGTCCAAGGTTGGTAAGGATATCCTCAATATTTTGTGGAACATCTACATAATCGGAAAGCCACTCTTTTGATATCTTCACTTCTGCTCCCTCCTAAACAACTTATTTTGCTTTATTTTATCACTTAACTAAGAAAGAGTATTTCCTTTCTGCGTCTATTCTACAGCCCTTCTTGAAGGAAGGGAAAAAGAGGATGTAGGAAACACCCTTCAAGGGCTTTTCAGAAAACATGTGATTCCATGTATTGATGTAAATGACTTTGCTTCCAGCAAACTCTGTAAACCTTTCAAGAGGTATTTCAGCTCTTGTATGGAGGTTTTCCGTTTCAAAAAAGGATATTACAGAGGCGTAGTCGTCTGGAAAGAATATGTAATCATCTTTTATATAAAAACTTTCAATATCCTGAATCCTTCCCCATTTGAAGTACCTATCTATATCATGGGTAAAATTCTTAATAGGATTTGGATGATCTTCGTCTTTAAAAACAACCGTAACTTGAGTGCCTTCGGGAGTTTGACAAGAGTAAAACTCTATAGGCATGTTGTCCAAATCAAAAGCTGGAACCATGAATATTAAGGATAAAGGAAAGGTAAATAAGGGAATTAAGATGAGAATCACTGCTATACCTTTCAATCTTTCACCTTCTCTAAAAGAGAAATGTAAAATTCTGTCAAAGTTTCATCAGGAAGCAGGAGCGCTCCGAAACCGTCCCATGTGTATTCAATTTTATAAAGTTCAAGAAGTTCTCTTATATCAACGATTTTCATATCTTTATGGTTTTCTATAAAATTTTTAATGTTTTCTTTATTTTCTTCCTTTATGAAGGTACATGTGGAATAAAGAAGATTTCCACCAGGTTTTAAAACCTTATAAGCTGCGTTTAAAAGTTCAAGTTGAAGCTTTGAAAGATCTTTTATCTTTTCCTTTTTGAATGAAAGCAGAACATCCGGATTTTTCCTTGCGGTTCCCAAAGAAGAACATGGAGCATCAAGAAGAATTTTATCAAAGTCTGCTTCAAACATTGCAGGTACATCCCTTGCGTCCATAACGGCTGTCTCTATTATGTTTATTCCCATCCTCTTTGCATTTTTATTGAGCTTTTCTATTTTATCAAATGAGACATCAACGGCTACTATTTTCCCTTCATTTTTCATTAGTTCTGCTATGTGAGTGGTTTTTGTTCCAAACCCCGCTGCGATGTCAAGAATTTTTTCTCCAGACTTTGGCTGAAGAACAAACGATACTATCTGGGAAGATTCACCTTGAACTATAACAGCTCCGCCCTTGTAATAAGAGAGTCCTGAAACATCTCCGTTGTATTTGAGAACAATACCTTGCGGTGAATGGAGCGTTGGCTGTACATTGAAGCCATCTTCTTCCATCATAGAGAGAAGGTCATCTCTTTCAAACTTCAGTGTATTAGCCCGCAGGACAAGAGGATTTGGTTTTAAATGATTTTCCATGATTCTAACTGCGTTTCTAAAGCCATAATGCTCCACTAAATATTCCGCTATCCACTTTGGGTGAGAATATTTTATGTGGAGAAGATCAGGTTCTTTAAAAGATCTTTCTGTAATCCTTCTAAGAACTGCGTTGACAAGCTTTCTAAAAGATTTTTCCTCTATCAAGGAAACCGTCTCACTAACAGCGGCGTAATCTGGAACAGAATCCATAAAGATTATCTGGTATGTTCCCATTCTGAGAGCAACACGCACTGCAGGGGGAACTTCAGGATTCTTGAGATATTGATCTATTACCCAATCAATGTATATCTGACGGCGCAAAGTCCCCCAGACGAGTTCCTTGAAGAAAGCCCTCTCCTTGTCTTTCATTCTGGAGAGGGCAAGTTTTACCTCTTCTGTAGGAAATCTTTTGTTTTTCTCAAACATCCTCAAAAGCCTGTAGGCTATCTTTCTTACATTCATTCTCTATCACCAAATGCCCCAGCTATGAGCAGCATCCTCAAAAGCTGCAAAATTGCGACAGCTGCTGAAGCAACATAGGTGAGCGCCGCTGCTGTCAGAACCTTCTTTACACCTTCAACTTCCGATGGTGGCATCATTAATTTCAATTTCTTTATGGCCCTTGCGCTGGCATCGAACTCAACAGGAAGCGTTATAAGCGTGAATAGAACAACAAAGGTGAAAAGAATTATTCCTACTTTTAAAAGAACTTGTGCTGACATGAATATTCCAAGTATGAAGATTATCCATGCGAAATTAGAACCAGCTATAGCGAATGGAACTGCAATGTCTCTGAGAACGAGCGGTGTGTACTTTTCTTTGTGTTGTATAGCATGGCCAACTTCGTGGGCAACCACGCCGAGA
>JAMOOR010000003.1 GCA_027065235.1 Thermotogaceae bacterium
AAGTCCTCCTGCCTCTCCTGTCTGTATCCACCCTCCGGCATGATTATTCCCATTTTTTTCAAGCCTTTTCTTATCTTCTCTCCAAAAGGTCCCCTTCTAAGGTCTGCAAGCTCTTCTTTGTATTTTTCTATCTCCTTTGAAAGATCATTCTTCGTTATATCCTGTGCTATTGTATAGCCAGCTATATAGCCTTCTGCCATTGCACTCGTCGCTTCCTCTATCGCCGCCAAATCTCCTGCAACGAATACATTCTCCACAGTTGTTCTCATGTTTTCATCTCTTTTTGGAACGTATCCTCCAAGTTCTGGGATGTAGACAAGCTCTGTTTTAAGCTGATTTGCAAGCTCAACCGATGGCTGAAGGCCAACCGCAAGACAGATAGTGTCAACCACTATCTCTCTTTTTGTTTCTTCTATTATTCTGTAGTTCTCGTCAACTTGAGCAATTACAGCACCTTTTACCCTTTCTTTGCCTATCGCTTCAACTATCGTGTGGCGAAGTAAAATGGGCACTCCCATCCTTCTTACCTTATTGGCGTGAACTTCATACCCTCCAACTTTGTTGGAGATCTCAACAATTGCCCTTACATTCCCGCCAGCTTGCATTATCTGATACGCCACTATAAGCCCAATGTTTCCCGCTCCTACGATAAGAAAATCCTCTCCCGGCAAGACTCCATATTGATTCATGAGGGTCTGAACTGCACCTGCACCGTAAACTCCCGGGAGCATGTTGTTTTTAAAAACAAGAAATCTTTCAGAAGCCCCTGTGGCAAGGAGGACATAGTCGTAATCTATTTCTATGGTCTTGTTATTTTCCCTATCGTAAGCTACTGCATAGTCGTCATAGAATCCAACCAACGTGGTCTGGAGCATTACACTGACGCCAAGGTTCTTAACCTTCTTTTTCAATATATCAGCTATCTCAAAGCCTCTCTTTGATGCGAAAAATCCCTGATGGCCAAAGAATTTATGGGTTTGCTTTACAAGCTGTCCGCCAAGGGTTAGCCCTTCGTCGACTATTAGAACATCCACGCCATTTTCAGCGGCTGCTATGGCACCGGTAAGACCGGCCGGTCCTCCACCGACAACAAGGAGCTGGGGTTTTACTGCGGCTCTTTCCATGTTGGTTTCCCCCTTCCCACTTGCCTTTCTACCCTCATTCCATCTCTCACCTTAGTTATGCATGCCCTGACGTTTGGAACATCATCAACGACGACAAGACAGGAAGAGCATTTCCCAATAGCGCAGAAAAATCCCCTTGGCCTTCCCTTTTCTGTGAAACCGAAGATATCAAAACCGTTGGCAATAAGGGCCGATGCTATTGTTTCTCCCTCTTTCGCCTTTATTGGTATACCCTCAAAATAAATTGTTACATAGCCTTTTTCCTCGAACTCAAGAATTGGATGGCTCTTTATTCTCCTATCCAATCTCATCCCTCCCGCTGCGAATTTTATCACTTGCGGATTTTAAAATAAAATTAATAAAAGCTGGATCAAAATAAAACAGAGTTTTATAGGGAGTATCAACGAGGAGGGTAAAAGAGATAATAAATGCCCTGCGTGGTGAGAAGATTTCAGCAACCTCTATATTGGAATATGAAGCCTTACAGCTGTAGAAAGCAAAAGGAAACTCGCCTCATTTCCGAGCCGCAAAAGCCTTGCAGCTACATTTAACGGAGCTTTTCCCTTTCTTCATTTTGAAGGTGGAAACTTAAGTCAAATCTTTATTACTCTATTACCTTCCTTTGAAATAAAATCAAAAAGCGCTTCACCCGCAACAATTATTTCCAAGTTCCTAACCCCTTTGTAAAACAAAAGCCCCCAAGGGGGCTTTCTTTAGCGGGTCTTCTGTTATTTTTTGAGCTTTTCCAGAGCCTCCTTCACAAACGTTGGAAGTGCAAAGGAAGCGACATGGATTTCTTCATTGTAATACTTAAGAGGTTTGTTGAAGTTTTTGACCTTCTCAGGGTCAAAATCTTTTATCGGGTCAATTCCTTTTGATGCGAAGGTGTACGTCCACATTCCCGATGGATACACAGGCACAAAACCCATATAAACCTTTGCTACTGGGAACGCCTTGGAAATTCTCTTGTAAGAAAGCTTGAGCCATGAGAAGTCATAAAATGGATCCTCCGTCTCCGCAGAAAATACTCCATTTTCCGTTAGAGCTTCATTACATGCTTTGTAAAACTCCTCAGTAAAAAGGTGCCCTCCCTCTCCAGCCGTTGGATCGGTTGAATCAACTATTATCACATCAAACTCATTTTTAAATTTCCTTACAAATTCCGCTCCATTTTCATTTACTATTTCGAGCCTTGGGTCGTCTTTTACTCCTTTCAGATAAAGGTACTTCTTGGAGGCTTCTATAACCTTTTCATCAATTTCACAAAGAATGAGCTTTTCTACGCTATCATGTTTCAAAACTTCCCTTGTACTTCCTCCATCTCCTCCACCAATTATGAGAACCTTCTTTGGATTTGGATGGAGGAACATCGGTACATGAACAAGCATCTCGTGGTAAGTGAACTCGTCTTTATCAGTTGTCATGGTTATTCCGTCAAGTGCAAATACCGTCCCAAGATCAGGATTTTCAAAAATATCGATCCTTTGGTATTTGCTAATCTCGCTATGGATCATCTTGTTTATTTTCATGAAGAGCCCTACATTTCTTCCCGTGTAATATTCGTGATACCATAAGTGTTCAAGTGGTCCAAAGTCCGCCATCTTTCTCCCCTCCCTTCAAACTGCTGCTTCCGCCTTATGGGGAGCATCCTCGGGTATACCAATCTCACTGTATACTCCCCTCTTATGCTCAACAACCTTTGTTCTTTTAGCTTTCAGCACTTCTTTGAGATAGTCGAAAGCTTTCCATGGATCGACATGATCTCCGCAAGTGAAGAGATCTATCGCAGCATAGCCATATTCCGGCCATGTATGAATAGCAAGGTGGGATTCAGAAATAACCACAACTCCGCTCACCCCATAGGGGAGGAATCTGTGAAAACTACTATTAACTACTGTGGCTCCCGTTTCATAAGCCGCTTCTATCATGTGCTTTTCAATAGCTTCAATATTGTCAAGCATTTCCTTATCACAGTCGTAAAACTCTGCCACTAAGTGTCTCCCCAAGCTCTTCACCTGTTATCCCTCCCCTCAAAATTTTTTATCAATCTTCTATCTCTATCCACAAAACTATTGCTTTTTTCTTCTTATCGGGATTCTTTATATAATGCTTCTTATCTGCTGTGTAATAAAAGGCATCTCCTTTCCTTAGTTTGTACTTGTTTTCGTCAAGGTAAAGCTCTATCCTTCCCTCTATAACATAACCAAATTCACTTCCCTCGTGATAATCCTCTTCCTCAGTCCGTGCTCCGGGCTCAAGTTCTACAAGCATTGGATCAATCGATTTATCTTCCACTCCAACCATCAAGTAACACATCTTAACTCCATCGGGTAAATCGTAAACTGGCACTCTCTCTTCTTTTTTAAAGACCACCTTTTCATCTTCAAAATCAGAGAAAAAATGCTTCAAATCCGTTCCCAAAGCCCTCAAGATAGTTTCTAATGTGTCTATAGAGGGTGATGTTTTGTTTGACTCAAGCTGCGATATAAAACTTCTAGATAAGTCGGTTCTCTCTGCTAGCTCCTCCTGCGTTAAACCTCTACTCAACCTAAGCCTTTTAATCTTTTCCCCTAAATTCGTAGTAACAACCCCCTGACCACAATACTTAACACAAATAGTCTATAATTATACACAACGTAAGAGGATTTTAGCAAAGAGACAAAAACAAATCAATATATATCCACTAAACTAATCAAAGTACGTCAATAACACTGACGAATTATATAGACTGCAAAAACGTCGTCAAGCTTGTTATGTTACTAAATTATTTCGTATTTGTAACTAATAAACAAAACACCATGAAATTGATATCAACCTTTAAAAGCAAAGTCAAGATAAATCGTGTAAAATAAGATAACCTTCTGTTAGAAGATTTTATGTAATTTTTTAATGAAAAACACCAAATAGAAGTTATTCATTTCTAACACATCATTTTAATGATGGTATAATCGATCTTGTAGAAGGAGGTGAAAAAGGTGAGAAAAATTTTGGATATAGGAGAATTGGAAATACTTCCTCATGCTGTTAAAAAACTTGCGTACTTTGCTGTGATGGAAAGCTATGGACCTGTGAACATAGAGAGTGATTCTTTTTTGACGAGGTTTTTTGGCAGGGAAGAGGAAAAGATAAAGGTCGAAGAGATTGATGAAAACACTGTTCAAGTTGATCTTTTCCTCGATATAGAATTCGGTGTTAAGATAACGGAAGTTGCGAGGAACATCATTGATAATGTATCTCATAAACTTAGGGAATTAGGAGGAATTGAAAATGTGATAGTAAATGTGTATGTAACTGGAGTAAAGTGAGGTGAAAAAGTGATCAAAGAAATAGATGGAAAAATGCTTAAAGCTTTATTCAAAAAAGCTACAGAAAATCTTCTAAAAAACAAAGATGAAATCAATGCCCTCAATGTGTTTCCTGTGCCCGATGGAGACACGGGTTCTAATATGCTTTCCACGATGATGGAAGGTTGTAAGTACCTCGATAGACTTGATGAAGAAAGTATAGATAACGTCCTGAAAGCAATGAAAGATGGAACTCTTATGGGTGCAAGGGGGAATTCCGGTGTTATACTTTCTCAAATCATAAGGGGATTTGCTGAAGGGGCACCGAAGAAGGCGAAGGTTCTCACTGTTTCCGATTTTGTCAGGATGTTGAAAAAATCAAGAGAAGTTGCCTACAGCGCAGTGATGAAACCAGTTGAAGGAACGATGCTTACAGTTGTGAGATTTTTAGACGAAAGATCCAATGAAGCTATGGAATATGAAAGTTTTGATCAGCTCTTTGATTGGATGGTAAATGTTGCAGATGAAGCGGTCAGGGTTAGTCCCACTATGCTTGATAAACTAAGAGAGGCTGGTGTGGTAGATGCAGGCGCAAAAGGGCTTTATTACCTTTTTCAAGGGATGAAAGCAGTGCTAGCCGGCAATCTTGAGGCTAATTTGGAAGAAATAGTTTCAGTTCCTGCAGAAGAATTACCAGAAATAGTTTACGAAGACTTAACTTTCCAGTACTGTACTGAATACATTGTAAGGGTAAGCGATGGTGATGCATCTAAACATTACCACGACGTTGTTGACTACCTGAATTCCATGGGAGATTCCGTTGTTGTTGTTACGCAGGATGATCTTTTGAAGATACATGTTCATACAAACAACCCCGGACAGGTTCTTGAGGAGCTTTTGAAAAAAGGTGAGTTAGTAAAAGCAAAAATAGATAACATGAAAATCCAACATGAACATATAGTCTCTGAAGTAAAAGAAAGGAAGAGAATTGGAATAGTAGCAGTATCTCCTGGCGATGGTATATCCAAAATAATGAGGAGTCTGGGTGTTGATCAGGTTGTAAAGGGTGGACAAACTATGAATCCATCAACCTACGATATAAAAAAGGCAATTGAGAGAGCTAATGCCGATAACGTCTTTGTTTTTCCAAACAATCCCAACATACTCTTAGCTGCTCAGCAGGCAGCTCAGGACTTTGACGAAATCAACGTTTACGTTATACCAACAAACACACCACAAGAATGTTTAGCAGCTCTTATAAATTATGACCCAGAGGCCGATCCAAAGGAGATAAAAGAGGTGTTTGAAGAGACTATAGAGGAAGTTATACCTATATCTATAACTAAAGCCGTCAGGAATTCCAAAGTGGGAAAAAGCAAAATAAAGAAAGGAGAATACTTAGTGTTTGTAAATAAAGATCTTTTAGGCCACTCTTTCGACATAAAGAAAGCTCTTGACACGGCTCTAAAAGAAGTGGGAGTAGAGGACAAAGAGGTAATGTCAATATTCACTGGAGAGAATTTCTCTGAAGAGGACCTTGAGAGAATAAAGGAGTTAATAGAGGAAAAATACAATAATCTAGAAATGGAGGTGTACGAGGGGGGACAACCACACTATCCCTTCCTCATAAGCATTGAGTGAGATTAACATGGAAAAACTAAAAGCGTTAGTCTATTTACCTCTCAAACCAGAAAAGGCGAAGCAATTTAATTTGCCGGTTAAGCTTCCTGTAAGGGCAGAGGATATTACTTTAATAATGGAAAAAGATCATATACCTTTGGACGTGATTCTTCGTGGCCTTGAAACTCAAATGGAAGTTGGTAAGGACGAGGATTACTACAGAAGCTACCTTGTTTACTTTTACTACGAAAAGGTCAAGAGTTTGATGAGAGAACAAAAATATGAGGAAGCGCTTGAATACATCGAAAAAGCAGGCAAGCATGAAAAGGATTACAGATATCACTTCTACAAAGGTCTTGTATACAAAAAACTTGGAAATGGTAATCTAGCCGAAGTTGAACTAAAAATAGCATCAGGTCTTCAAGAGAACTTTTCATTATCTTATTTTGAACTTGGTAAGCTCTACCTTGAGAACAAAGAATATGAAGATGCCGAAGATATGTTCAAAAGAGCAATAGAATCAGATCCAGAATTTTCCCTTCCCTATATAAAACTTGGAGATCTATACATAGAAACCTCTCGTTTTGAAGAAGCTATGGAAATGTACAAAAAAGCATTAGATATAGACAAAAACTTGCCAGATGTTTACAACAGATTGGGAGTTGTTATGAACATACTTCAGAGATTCGGCGAAGCCGAGAAGCACTTTAAAAAAGCCATAGAAATCTTTCCAAAATACAGAGATGCACTCCTGAATCTTTCATATACCTTAGCTAAGAGAGGAAAACTCTTCGAAGCTTTCAAGATTTTAAAAGAACTTGAAAAGAACTTCCCCGATGATCCCGTAATACTGAACGAACTCGGATTACTTATGAGAGAACTCGGACTTTTTGAAGAATCAGTTGAGAAACTGAAGAGAGCTTTGGAGTTAAATGAAGGTGATCAAAACATAATGGTGAACCTGGCAAGATCTTTGATGTTCGTTGACAAAAGAGAAGCGATAGAGCTTTTAAAAGATATAACAGGTGAGTATGAGGACTATGCAAACTCCTTAATTGAATATATACAAAGAGAAACCGTACTTGATTATTTAAAGGGTGACACAAAAGAACTCGTCGAAAACATAAAAGGTAAAGATGATTTCTTAGAACTTCTGGAAGAGTATGAAGGCGAAATACCCGAAGAAATTATGAACAGAATTGAAAAATTACAAGAAGGAATAGTTCCAATATATGATACAGAAATTGACTCCACTGCCCTTTTAGACCTTCTCTCTCTTTACATCCTTGCTGCAAAAGATTATGTAGAAATGGAAAAAAGGACTATTCTTTTTTGTTCCTCCGTTTGCGGAAGCTCAAAGATGCTATCCGGTGCAAAGGTAATTCTAAGGCTAGTGCAAGACGCAATGGAGCGATTTAGAACAAAAGAAAATTTTGATCCAGAGAGCTTTCTCGATATAGTCATACCGGAGATTCAGGAAATCGACTGGGATTTTGCACTGAACTTATCAAAAGCGTTGGAAAAACCGCCGATATATGATCCAAAAACCGCTTCGGAATTGGCAATCTCATTAATAAATCCTCCAAAGTACGAAGAAGCTTCAGACAGGTTAAAATTTTTCCTAGATATAGCAAACCTTTAGCAAAAAATGCTCCCTTTTTCAGGGAGCATTTTTTCTGCCGGTATTATAACTTTTCAACTTTCAAAGCCATCTTCTTTCCACAAAAGGCTATGCCAAATCCAATTACTTTATATCCTAAGCTTGCCATCTTAGCGTAGTAGTTTCTTTCTTTTATCTGGTTCAAAGCCTCTTTTGCTTTTTCTTCCAACTTGCTTTCATCATCCGCCCTTTTCACTTCAAAAATCGCTGCGTATTCCCCATATCTCTTCTCTTTAGGATACACCACAACATCAAGTCTTCCATATCCTGATTCTTGTTCACTTTCTACTATGAATCCATTTATGGATACCGCTAACATGCCAAGCAAAAAGCCTTTGTAAAACCTCTCTGCTTCGTCTTTTGCCACATCGTAATAACTAAGTCCATTTTCTAAAAAGTTCTTTAATCCTTTAATGAAGCTTTCATATATTCCGCTTCTTAACATCTTGTCAAGGTAATCATACAGCTTTTTCATCCTCACATGTGTCTTTTTGTTTATCCACCGAAGTACACTTTCTTTAAAGAACATCATTATTTCTTCATTTGGTATCCAGAACGCATACCTTTCTATATCTATCCATCTTGCATTCAAATATCCACTGTTTGCAAAGAGTACCCATACCGCCGTCTCGTCCTCCTCCATCTCTCTTAATGAAAGACTCGGGTTTACACTCGCTACTATTTCTTTCCCTTGCAAAAGCTCATCAAGCTCTGTTTTTATCTCTTCGTTGATCTCTACTTGTTCTATTATTAATCTATTCTCTGATGTGTCCACCCAGTATTTCCTTATCGCCTCTTTTGGCGTAAGGCCTCCCTCAACCCTCGATGCTATATAGTTAATTATGCTCCATGGGTTGTATAAATTTTGCACTTTTCCTATCTTATAATTACCGTACCACTTGTCGATTATTTCTTTATCTTCACTGGTCAAGTTATAGTAAGATAAGATTTCTCTTACCTCGCCTTCTGTGAATCCAAATTTATCAGACATCAGATTGTCAAATACCGTAAACACCATAAGGTTGTTAAGCCCAGAGAATATTGACTCCTTTGCTATTCTATAAACTCCCGTTAAAACCCCAAATTCTAAGTATTCGTTGTCCTTAAGCGCTGCTGTCAAGAGATTTCTCATGAACGCCACCATGTTATCGTAGTATTCGCTGTCTTTATTCCTGTACGTGTACGCCGCTTCTATCGGTACATCGTATTCGTCTATCAGAAGCACTACTTTTTCTTCTGTCGACAAATATAGCCCTTCCGTTAATAACTTCAATGTGTTTGCATAGTCAGCCACTGTTGCTTTGCCCTTTGAGACTTTTTGCAAACTTTCCTTTATTTCCTCATCTTCAATTCTCCTTATGTGTTTTAAAGCAACTTCTGCTAATATTCTTTTCATATTTTCATATGCCTCTTTCCACGTGAGGTTTTTTATATTTTTGAATGTTATGAAAATAACTGGATATTTATGGTAATAATCCCTCACCAGCGCTTGCTCTTTCCATATTTTGAGCTCATCAAATAGACCTTCTTCTCCTTCCAAGGAGAAGAAATGCTCAAGCATTCTCATGTTAAGTGTTTTTCCAAAGCGACGTGGTCTTGTTATCAACTTCACCTTTCCGGGAAGGTCTATTATGTCTTTTATCAAAAGGGTCTTATCTACATAATAGTAATTATCTTTTACAATTTCCGAAAATTCACTTATCCCTATTGGAAGTTTTTTCACACAGAATCACCTCATCTTGATTATATCAAAGCAACATCCAGAAAACAGGAATGCTTGTTAATAGAATAAAAAGCCCCCTTCCATGGTTTTACTTTACCACTTCCGGGGGCTTTTTTTCTATGTCACATCTTTTAGGTACAGTCCATAAGTCCACTTGAGGGGGCTTTTCTTTTTGTATTTTCACTTCTCATCCAATTTTTTCTCTGCCTCCTCAGGGGAAAGCTTCAGTATTTCTTTTATCTTTGCCTCCACTCCCATCGGTTTTCCGGGAACGCATCTCCCGGGGTTTTCTCCCTTTTTCACGATAGCTCTGGCATAGGCGTCACATCCCGGGTAACCGCACATTCCACAGTTTACGTTTGGAAGAACCTTCGCTATAAGCTCAACTCTTGGGTCCTCTTTAACATAGAAGACCTTAGCTGCGTAGGCAAGAAAGACTCCAAATCCAAACCCAAGTATTCCCATTAAGATTATTGCATTGACTACAACACCCATATTCTCACCTCACTTCACCATTCCTTGAAATCCCATGAAAGCCATTGACAATAGCCCGGCTGTAACAAGGGCTATGGAAAGATCCTGAAATGGTTTTGGTATGTCGTAAAGATCGAGTCTTTCTCTTATCGCAGCAAAAATTATAAGAGCCATTGCAAAACCCGTGCTTGCACCAAGGGCATGAAAGACTGCTCCTAAAAAGTTAAGTTTAAGCATTGAGTTAAGAACAACAAGCCCCAATATAGCACAGTTTGTTGTTATAAGTGGAAGGTAAATTCCCAATGAATCGTAAAGATTTGGGTTATTTTTCTTTATGAAAAGTTCAATAAACTGAACAAATGCAGCTATAACAAGGATAAACACTATGGTTCTTAAAAATTCAAGTCCAAGGTTTATTAATAGTTTATCTAAAAACCACGCTATCGCTGCAGATACCGTCATGACAAATATGACCGCCATTCCCATACCAACGGCGGAATCCATCTTCTTGGAAACACCAAGGTATGGACATATTCCCAAAAACCTTGAAAAAACGAAGTTATTAACAAACATAGCGGATATGATTATAAGCACCAGCTCCATCATTCACACCCCCTCATGCCTTCTGAGCTTGAGCTTGTTTTGCTGCCTTTGCCTTAGCTTTTGCTGCTTCTTCTTTCTTTATCTTAAGGTAATTGAAGAACGCTGCTAAGAATCCAAGTGTAATGAAAGCACCGGGTGGAAGTATGAACATGAACATCTTGAAATTCCATAGGTGAATTCCCATCCAGCTACCATTTCCAAGGATCTCCCTTATGGAACCAAGAAGGAAAAGTGAAAGGGTGAATCCAATTCCCATTCCAAGTCCATCAAGGGCTGCGTAGTGAACGGGGTTTTTTGATGCAAAAGCCTCTGCCCTTCCAAGGATGATACAGTTAACAACTATAAGTGGAATGAATATTCCCAGAGATTTCCAAAGATCGTAAGTGTAGGCATGCATGAGAAGATCAATCATCGTAACGAAGGTGGCAATAACTGTTATAAATATAGGAATCCTTATATCCTTTGGAACTGCTTTTCTTATAAGGGAAACGATTATATTGGAAAGAGTTAGAACTACGGTCACCGCAAGCCCCATTCCAAGCCCATTTATAGCTGCAGTTGTCACGGCCAGAGTTGGACACATTCCAAGCGCTTGAACATAAGTTGGGTTTTCCGATGTTATACCTTTTTTAAATGTATACCAGGCCATGTTTTCATTTTCCTTCATCACTTTTCACCCCCCAGAACAGCTTCTTTGAGGTAGGAATACATGATGTTTATAGAATTTGCAACGGCTCTTGGTGTTATTGTTGCACCTGTCATTATATCGCTTGTTTTAACAACCCCGTTGGACTTATTCTTTACGCTTCTGTCTTTTGCGTCCTTGTCAACAACAACTCCCTTTTCAAGTCCTGATTGTGGGATTCCGGAGAATCTCTTTTGAGGCCCTTCTTCCATTATCTTTGCACCAAGCCCTGGGGTCTCCTGAGATGCGTCTAAAACTCTTATTGAATGAAGAAATATTTTGCCATTTTCTTTAACAAAGGAAGCCATTACCTTGACATCCCCGCCAAAACCCGGAGCGGCTCCGACAAGAACGAATATTTTCTTTCCATTTACATTAAATTCATAATAGGGAAGTATCACCTTACCATTTACGCCTTCGTAGGTTCTTTCAACGACTTTTTCCTCACCACTGTTCATCAGCTTATCTTTTATTAGCTTTTCATCTACCATGAGCTTTCCTGTTTCATAATCGGTTAAAACTGCCTTCATAGCTTGAAATTTAGCTGACAAATCTGCGTTTTTAATTGCATCCTTAGTTGAAACATATACAAATCCAAGTACGGCAGCGGCTACCATAGCGTACAACATCAGCACTACACCGTTTTTTAGTATATCCTTCATTCTTTCACCTCCCCGAATATACGGGGCTGAGTGTATTTGTCAATAAGCGGGACAAGAGCGTTCATTATGAGTATTGAAAAAGAAACTCCCTCAGGATACGCTCCAAATAGCCTGATTATGTATGTAAGAGCTCCTGCACCAAGCCCAAAGATGAACTGACCCTTTGGAGTCATCGGAGATGTAACCATATCGGTTGCCATGAAGAGCGCACCAAGCATAAGCCCCCCAGAAAGTATGTGAAAGAGTGGATCTCCAAGCCTTGGATTTATAGCCCAGCCTATAAGGGCAAAAACAAAGGTGGTTATGATGTAAGAAATTGGGACCATCAGTTTTATTCTCTTTCTCCAGACAAGATAAGCAAAACCTATCAAAAGTGCTAAAGCGCTGGTCTCTCCTAATGTTCCTCCAACATGTCCAATGAAAAGATCCCAGTATGTGATCCCGGAATCCCAAACGGCTTTTATGTTATGACCACTGTCTCCAAACATCGTGAGTGGTGTTGCAGAAGTTGTCGCATCTGGAAGGAGGAAGACCTTTCCCGTCATGTAGGATGGGAAGGATATTAAAAGGAACACCCTACCAGAAAGCGCCGGGTTGAAGATATTCTGCCCAAGTCCGCCAAACGCATGTTTCGCAACAACGAGAGCAAAGAAAAGCCCTATAAGAAATACCCACCATGGCGTTCCAAGACCAACATTCATAGCAAGAAGAACCCCTGTAACCGCTGCACTTCCATCCCATACAAAATCTTTTTTCTTTCTTATCACTCTCATGATCAAGAACTCAATAAGTTCTCCTGCTACAGCGCCAAGCACTATCAAAAAGAGTGCGTACCATCCAAAGAAAACTGTTGCAGCTATCGTAGCCGGGATAAGTGCTATGAGAACATCTATCATAACCGCTCTAACTGTATCTTGAGTTCTAACATGGGGTGAATTTCCTGTCTTTAGTCTGATCATTTTTTCGCCCCCCTTAGGGCTTTGTATACAGTCTTTCCAAGTTTTATCTGTCTTACATGTTCTATCTTACTTGGACAGATGAACGAACAGCTTCCACACTCAATACAATCCATAAGGCCAATATCAACAGCTTCATCGTACCTCTTCTTAAGAACAAGATGATAGAGAAGATATGGCTGAAGATTCATAGGACAGACATCAACACACTTTGCACATCTTATACATGGCTTTGGCATTTTGATCTGGGTTTGCTCTGGAAGAAGGGCGGTTATTCCGCTTGTCCCCTTCATCACTGGTGTGTTAATATCTCTTATAGCTATTCCCATCATCGGCCCGCCAAAGAGAACCCTATCTACGCTTTCATCAAGTCCCGCTTTATCAAGAACGAGCTTTGCCGGTGTTCCGATCCTAACAATGTAATTTCCGGGATTCTTAACGGCTTCACCAGTTACGGTGAGACCCCTTTCTACAAGTGGTTTACCATCTATAACCGCCTCTTTTATAGCAACAGCGGTTCCTACATTCTGCACAACTACACCAACATCCAGCGGCAAGCCTCCCCTTGGAACAGTTCTTCCTGTAATAGCGTATATGAGCTGTTTTTCTGACCCTTGTGGGTACTTCGTCTTTAGAGGAACCACCTCTATCGGCTCACCCGAAAAAACTTTTTGAAGGTGCTTTATAGCATCCATCTTGTTATTTTCAACACCAACAAACACCCTCTGAACACCAAGAATTTTCTTCAAAATCTTTATTCCCAAGAGAAGCTCATCAGCTCTCTCAAGCATCGTTCTGTAATCTATGGTGAGGTAAGGTTCACACTCTGCCCCGTTAATTACGAGGGTATCCACCTTTTTGCCCGGAGGTGGTGAGAGCTTAACATGGGTTGGAAACATAGCTCCCCCCATACCAACGATCCCAGCTTTCTTTACAAGATCGACAAGCTCCTCTGGAGATTTGTCTTCAAAGCTTCCATGCCCTTCAAGAAGCTCCCACTCATCATCCCCGGTTCTTTGAATGATAACCGTATCAACAGGTTTTCCGATGATTGGATGGAGCATCTTTTTTATATCAACAACCTTTCCAGTGACAGGAGAGTGAACATAAGCGGAAATAAAACCAGCTGGTTCTCCAATAACTTGACCTGTCTTTACCTCTTGCTCTTTTTCCACAACAACCTTAGCGGGTGCCCCTGCGTGATTTGCCATGTAAACATAAACGGTATCGGGAAGATCTAGCCTCTGAATTTGCTTATCTTTAGCAAGTTCCTTCTTTTCTGGTGGATGCACCCCACCTTTGAAGGTCAAAAGCTTCACCCTTTATCACCTCCTGATCTCAGGCTCCTTCCAACATTGTTGATTATAAAAGGAAATAGTGGAAAATTCAAAGAGAAAGTGAAAACAACAGGGTAAAACAAGAGATATTTTTAAAACTATAGATCACCCCCTTTATCCCAAACTGGGTACTATCTCCGTACCTACTTGCAACGCTGTAAAACCTAATCCTTGAAAATTCTATGGGAGTTTGGTAAAATCCTTCGAGGCTAAAGGGGGGATGGCCGAGCGGTCTAAGGCGCACGCCTGGAGAGCGTGTGGTGGCCGCAAGCCACCCGTGGGTTCAAATCCCACTCCCCCCGCCAAAAAGAGAACCGGGACGGCAAGTCCCGGTTCTTCGTTAATTTTTTAAGAGGTGATTTTATGGAAGACATACTTAAGAAAATTAGAGAAGAAGCTGAAAGAGTTGTTGAAAGATACGGTCTTGAAGTATTTGATCTCACATTCAGAAGGGAAAGCAGGGGTTGGGTTTTGAGATTAACAATAGACAATCCTGTTGGATACATTTCTATCAAGGACTGCGAGCTTGTATCAAGAGACCTTGAAAGATGGCTTGATGCTGAGGACCTTATCGAGCACAGCTACACGTTGGAAGTATCTTCACCGGGGCTTGATAGGCCGTTAAGAAATATAAAGGACTTTGAAAGATTTGTGGGAAAACTTGCGAAGATAGTTATGGAAGATGGAACAACGATTGTTGGGAGGATACTTTCAGTGGAAGGTGGATCGATTAAGGTAAAGGATGGAAAGAAGGAAAAAGTCATCCAGTACGATAGCATAAGAAGGGCTAATCTAAAACCAGAATTTTAAGGGGGTGTAGAAATGAACTTTGGACTTTTAGAAGCATTGGATCAGCTTGAGCAAGAGAAAGGAATAATGAAGGATGAGATCATACCAATACTCGAAAGATCTCTTCTTAACGCTTACAAGAAACATCTAGGTGCACCTAAAGGAACCGATCTTAGCAACATAACGGTAGAGATCGATAGACAAACCGGAAACATCCATATATACCATGAACTTGAGGTTGTGGAAGAGGTTGAAGACCCAATCCACCAGATAAGTTTGGAAGAAGCAAAGAATTACAAAGCTTCTGCAAAAGTGGGTGATGTTTTGAGAATAGAAGTCAATCCAAAGAGGTTTGGAAGGATCGCTGCACAAACTGCAAAACAGGTCCTGATCCAACAAATAAGAGAACTTGAAAAGAAAAAGCTCTATGAGCAGTATTCGGATTTTGAAGGAACTGTAAAGACCAGCGAGGTTATAAGGGTAACAAAGGACTGGGCAGATATAAGAATTGGAAAACTTGAGACAAGGTTACCGAAAAAAGTGTGGATCCCTGGAGAGAACATTACAGTGGGAGAAATGATAAAGGTTTACATAATGAAGGTGGAAAGAACAAGAAAAGGTCCAAAGATATATGTTACAAGAAGGGCTCCAGAATTTGTTGTTGGACTTTTAAAACTTGAGGTCCCAGAGATAGAAAATGGAATAATTGAGATAAAAGCTGTTGCAAGAGAACCAGGGATAAGAACAAAGGTGGCTGTAATGTCCAATCAGCTCAATGTTGATCCCGTTGGAGCCTGCATTGGAGAAAACGGCATGAGAATAAATGCAGTTATAAAGGAACTTCGTGGAGAAAAGGTGGATATATTTAGATGGTCTGATGATCCAAAAGAACTTATAGCAAGTGCATTAGCCCCAGCTACGGTTACCGATATTGACATACTCGATTCGGAAAGAAAGGTAGCGAGGGTTCTTGTTCCACCAAACCAGCTTCCACTTGCTATAGGAAAAGGTGGCCAAAATGCAAGATTGGCGGCTAAGATAACCGGTTGGAAGATAGATATAAAACCTGTCCTTAACATATAAACCATTAAAGACGGGACACTATCGCAAAGTATGTAAAAGAGGTGGGGAATTAGGGACTTTCCTAGTAATTGTGTGAAATGCAAGTTAGACATAATTAAATCACCCCTTCAAATATTTGTTTAAGTTGCCCGTAAATTACCCTCCCAATCTCTCATTTTCTCCCTGCTCCCATGATGAGTTGATGAATCTGAATGTAGTGAATTTTCCAGTGATAACACTTGAGAGTTTGCAAGTAAGGTTCATTCAGTTTTCTCTTGGCTTACAAGTTTTGAGCCGCTGTATTTTTTTAATTCAAAGTAGTAAATATCTTCGTATCAGGCTCCAGTAACTTTTACTTTTTACTTTTGTGTTTATCGTTCCATAATAAAGTGGTATTATTCCACCTATGGGAGGCGATAGTGATGATGACTGCGCTGATTGTGCTTGTACTTGCAGTATTGGCTTACTACTTCATCATCTTTGTGAACAACATAGAAAACTCAGTCACCACTTTGTTCTTCGCCATTATTATAATGTTTTTAAAACTTCACCCTACTGGTGCGTCAAATCAAGAGCTTCTTCCCATGAACATGGAAAACTTGAGTCATATAGTGGATTTCAACACGCTTGGACTTCTGCTTGGTATGATGATCATAGTGGCATTTTTAAAGAAATCCGGTTTTTTCCAATACATGATTATTAACATATTAAGACTTTCAAGAGGAAACTTTCATAGAATGCTTCTTATGCTCATGATAATTGTTGCCCTTACATCGGCGTTTCTTGACAACGTTATAACCATCATGATGACGCTTCCCATGATTTTCTTGATAGCAGATACAATGGAAGTTGATCCATCTCCATTTGTCTTTATGACGATATTCATTGACAATGTTGGCGGTATGGCAACATTGATTGGAAGCCCATTGAACCTAGTTCTTGGTTCGATTAGCGGCAAATCATTCAACGAATTCATTATGAATACAGGAATTTTTTCCATTATTGCTTTCATAGTAATTTATTGGCTTTCTAAGAGAATGATTAAACTCAACGATGAATCGTTATCAAAGATTAGAAGACTCCTTGAAATGGATCCTAATAAAGCTATTACTGACAAAAAGATGATGAGGGTATCTACCATAGTATTCCTTTTTGTTGTAGTTGGATTTGTTCTGCATTCCTTCTTTGAAATAGAACTTTCTTATGTTTCACTTCTTGGTGCTCTAACTCTTCTTTTAGCATTTAGAAAGAGCTTTGAAAAGGTTGCTGAGGACATCGATTGGGACACACTCTTTTTCTATATGGGACTATACATAATTTCTTATTCACTGGAAGAAATAGGGGTTATTGAGGCAATAGCAAAAGCGCTGTCCCCGCTTGCTTCCCACCCGATTATTGCATTCCTTGGTATTTTATGGGGAGCAGCTGTAGTAATCCCATTCTTGAGTGCTGTGCCGGGAACTCTGATATTAGCGCCTGTTCTTAAATATCTTGTGGGATACGGATTTTCACCAAATATATGGTGGGCTTACGCTTTTGGGGCCAACCTTGGAACTAACTTGACTCCCCTTGGGGCCGTTCAAAATCTTATAGGTGTGGCCATGCTTGAAAAGCAAACTGGAAAAAAGATCACATTTGGGGAGTTTATGAAAGTTGGTTTTAAAGTTACCATTCCAGCGCTTGTAATAGCCTCGATTTGGGGACTTGTCGTATATCATTGATAGAGAGCGAGGGAGAGTATTGATAGTAATAAGGTATCCTCTATCTTGGAGTGTTGCTAAAAAGCTTAAAAAGGGTGATGTGGTTAAATACTCTGGAAAAATCGTTTTTGTCTCAAAAAAAGCCCTATACAGGATGGAAAATTATATGAGACTTGAGGGAAAATATCCCTATGATGTGATGGGAGAGGTTGTTTTTGTAAAGGATAACTCACCTGTTTTTCTTGAGAGTTTGTATAAGCTTGGAGTCAGTGGTGTAGTAAAGGAAAAAGAACTTGAAATCGGTGAAAACACAAAGACGCTTATAGAAAGATTCCAAAGACCTATTTTTGAAGTCGAAAAGATGGAAGGTCAGGAGATTGTCAAACTCTATCCAGATTTAAACGAAGACGCTATAAAGGAAATATGGGTGGATTCTCTTGAGATGGAGGTGGTTTGAGATAAAAGTAGCGATCGCCTTTGGAACGAGACCGGAAGTGATTAAGATAGCACCTGTTTACAAAGAGCTCATTAAAAATGGAATAGAAGCCTACCTTATAGCGACGGCCCAGCATAGAGATATGATGGATATGATGCTTGAGGTTTTCGATTTAAAGCCAGATGTCGATATGAATATAATGACCCACAACCAAACGCCCAACATGGTGGCATCCAAGGTTTTTGATAAGATGGAAAAGGTTTTGAAAGAGATAAGTCCAGATGTTCTTCTTGTTCAAGGGGACACAACTACGGCAATGACAAGTACGATAGTTTCCTTCCATATGGGCATAAGAGTGGGGCACATAGAAGCAGGGCTTAGGAGCGGAAATCTCTATGATCCTTTCCCGGAAGAGATGAATAGAAGAGTGATAGGAGTTGTGAGCGAGTATAACTTCGCACCAACAAAAAGAGCTTATGAGAATTTAAAGAAAGAAGGAATCGATGAAGAAAGACTTTACCTAACCGGCAACACTGTAGTCGATGCGATTCATTATATAAAGGAAAGTCAAGATCTTGAAAGCTTGAGAAACAAAATTGTGAAAAGCGATAGATACATCCTTGTTACCCTTCATAGAAGGGAAAATCAGGGAGAGAAGATGAGAAATATATTAAAAGGTTTGAAGAGATTTTCCGAGGATTTCAATATGGAGATAGTCTTTCCTGTTCACAAAAGCCCGAATGTCAGGAAGGTAGTTTATGAGGTTTTAGAAGATTACGAAAGAGCAAAGCTACTTGAACCTGTAAATTACATAGAATTTTTATCGCTTCTGGATGGTGCTGAGTATGTTCTTACTGATTCTGGTGGGATACAGGAAGAAGCTCCTTCTTTTGGGAAATTCGTCGTTGTTGCTAGGAATACAACAGAAAGACCAGAGCTTATAGAGAGCGGTTGGGGAATCCTTGCTGGAACAAAAGAAGATTCCATATATAATTCGCTTAAAAAGATTCACGAAATGAGTAAGAATTTATATGATAAAAGAAATCCATTTGGAGATGGAAAGGCTTCTGAGAGGATAGTTAAGATTCTAAAAGGCGAAAAATACGAAGAATTCAAGGGGTGATATAGGTGAGATTTTCCAAACTCTTTGCACCTACTTTGAAGGAAGCTCCTTCCGATGCTGAAATAAAAAGTCATGAATATCTTGTAAGAGGTGCTTTTATAAGGAAAGTGACGGCTGGCGTTTTCAATTATCTTCCACTGGGAAAAAGAGTCCTTGACAAGATATGGAGGATAGTTAAAGAAGAAATGGACAACATCGGAGCTCAAGAGATTTTGATGCCGATAATCCAACCAGCTGAGCTTTGGAAAATGACTGGTAGGTGGGATGACTATGGCCCGACAATGATGAAGCTTTACGACAGACACGGAAGGGAATTCACTCTCGGTCCAACTCATGAGGAAGTTGTCACATTCCTTATGAAAAACGAACTTAGCTCATATAAACAGCTTCCTGTAACAGTTTACCAGATAGCGAACAAATACAGAGACGAGCTAAGGCCCCGCTATGGGCTTTTGCGAGGAAGAGAATTCGTTATGAAAGATGCCTACTCATTCCATTCCTCTTGGGAGAGCCTTGATGAAGTTTATCAAGATATGAGAAAAGCGTATAAGAAGATAATGGAAAGAACTTCTCTTAGATACCTTGTTATAGAAGCAGCGTCCGGTGCCATTGGTGGCAATCAATCGCATGAATTTGTTTCTTTGGCCCCAATCGGTGAAAGCAATGTCCTTTACTGTGAAAAATGTGGCTATCAAGCTAGCGATGAAAGAACTCCATACAAAGGAGAGTATGAGAAGGTAGGAATGGACGAAGAGGAAAAAGAACTTGAAAGGGTAGCAACACCCAATGTAAAAACCGTTGAGCAAGTGGCGGATTTTCTTGGCGTTGATAAAAAAAGAATAGTCAAATCTTTACTTTATGTTGGAAGAAAAGGAATGGTGATGGCGCTTATAAGAGGAGAGCTTGAAATAAATGAAGAGAAGCTAAAGGAAGTTTTGAAGGATCAATCTCTTAGAATGGCAACCCCTGAGGAAGTTCTCGAAAAGTTCGGTGTCCCAATTGGCTTTATTGGCCCTGTTGGAGCCGATGATGTGTATATAGTAGCCGACCACAGCGTTAAATACATCAAAAACGCAGTTGTTGGAGGGATGAAAGAAGATACCCATTATATAAACGCAAATCTTGATAGAGATTTTAAAGTCGATGAATGGGCAGATATAAGGATGCTCAAAGAAGGCGATCCCTGCCCTGTATGTGGAGCCCCTTTGAAGGCAACTAAGGGAATTGAGCTTGGGCATGTATTCAAACTTGGAACAAAGTACTCTGAAGCTATGAAGGCCTACTACATGGACGAAAAGGGGGAGCTTAAACCCTTCATAATGGGCTGCTACGGCTGGGGAGTTTCAAGGACGATGGCTGCTATCGTTGAGCAATATCACGATGATAAGGGAATCATCTGGCCTCTGTCCGTTGCACCTTTCACCTATATTGTAACCGTGGTTAACATGAACAAAAAAGAGCAGGTCGAAGCTGGAGAAAAGATTTACAAGGCTTTGCTTGAAGCAGGTGAGGAAGTTGTTATCGACGATAGGCAAGTAACTCCCGGGATTAAGTTCAACGACGCTGACCTCATCGGATTTCCAATAAGGATAACGGTAGGAAAAGCTTTAAAGGAAGGAAAAGTTGAAGTTAAAATGCGCAATTCTAGTGAGAGGGTAAAAGTAGATTTTGAAGATGAAGGAAAACTTGTGAAGGTTCTTAAAGAAATGAAAGAAAGTTATAAACCGAAGCCAAAGGTATGAAAAAGGTATGAAAAAAATTCCAAATTCCCTCTGGTGGATTTTAGGGTATTTCATAATCTATATGATATCTCTTAAATATATCCCCACAACTGTGGGGTCTTTAACTTTAGCTTTTATATTCGTCCTGATAATAGAGAATCTCTCAAAGATAATTACAAAGCTTTTTAAAGGAAAGATAAAGAGAGGATATTCTGTTCTTATTTCAAGTCTTATCTTCTATGGAATAATGAGCTATTCGATGTATAGCATCGTTCCTATCGTGATAAACGAGGGTAAAAATATAGCAAACTTCATAATGAGCTTTTTGTCAAAACCAACGGATCAGATCTTTCCGGAAATGAAAGAAGAATTTTTAAATGTTATACAAGATATTCTTAAGTGGTCAGGTGAGATGTTCTCAAAATACGCTGGTCAGATAGGAAGCAATGTTATTTCAAAGATTCCGACCATTGTAACTTTTACAACGCTTCTCGTTATAGCGTCAACATACATAAGTATAATTTTTCCAAAAATAAGGTCTTTTCATGTCTACATATTTCCAGCCTCTGATAGGGAGATTTCTAAAAGATTTTTAAAAGAGCTCTATTCAGACCTGGAAAGATTTGTGGGAGGACAAATGATAAACGCATTCTTTGTTGGACTTATAGTTTGGATCGGAATGCTTATATTCAGGATAAATCATGCTGGATTTCTTGGAATATTAGCCGGCATAACTGATTTTATTCCCTTTCTTGGCGTTATCATAACAGCGGTTCCGGCGGTCTTTATAGGACTTTCTCAGTACAAAGTGTGGGGGCTTTTATATGTTGCAATTGTCCTTACAGCTGCCAATCAGATAGAAAGCTGGATCCTTGCACCAAAAATTCTTGGAGATAGGGTAAAGCTCAATTGGTTCGTTATCCTTGTAACGATGCTTGCTTTTTCTGAGATTTATAGCTTTCTTGGAGTCCTTATAGCCGTACCTTTTCTTATCTTCATAAGAACACTGTGGAGAGTTTATATAACCGATATATTGAAAAACACATAAAGATACGGACAGAATAAACGTTTTATCTTTCTAAAATCTCCTTCGCTGCCAGTTCATCAAGGTGAGTTTGGAACTTAATAATGTGACTTTCCCAGCAACTGTGTTAAAGCTATGTTAGACACAGGTAAGTCTCATTTGATTCTTGCTAGGGGGTAATGCTATATTAGTCTTGAATTTCTGAAAGATGTTGTTTATAATTGCTCATGCCCCGGTGTGGTGGGGTGCCCGAGTTGGCCAAAGGGGGCGGACTGTAAATCCGCTGGCAGAATGCCTTCGGAGGTTCGAATCCTCCCCCCACCACCAAGAGGTAGGGCCGTAGCTCAATTGGTAGAGCGCCGGTCTCCAAAATCGGCGGTTGGGGGTTCAAGTCCCTCCGGCCCTGCCAGAGAAGCCCCGCCAATACAGGCGGGGTTTTGTTTTAATATAAGCTTTAAAATTACATTACCGTTTTCAAGGAGATATAATCTAAACCAGTCAATTCGTAAGGATAAGGGATGGGAGCTTATGAGAAATAGCTATTTGGAGGTTCTTAGAACCCTTTATTACGAAAGACCACATGGAAAGGTAAAGATAGGACTTGGACTTGAGAGAATCAAAAAACTGATGAATCTTTTAGGAAACCCGCAACATTCCTATAAGGTTGTTCATATAACGGGAACTAATGGTAAGGGATCGACAGCAAGAATCATTTATAGGTACTTAAAGGAACTTGGAAAGAATGTGGGAGCTTTCTTTTCACCTCATTTGTATACATTCCGAGAAAGAATAGAGATTAATGGAAAACTCATAAGTGAAGGAGATGTTATCAGGGTATTTAACAAAGTGTATCCTGCCGTAATAGAGATGGACAAGTTTGGTCCTGACTGGAGACCGAGCTTCTTTGAAGTTCTTACAGCGATGGTTTTCACATATTTTAAAGAGCAGAAAGTTGAATGGGCGGTTATTGAAGTAGGGCTCGGAGGCAGGCTTGATGCTACAAATGTAGTTATACCAGAAGTTTCTATCATAACCACCGTGGATTATGATCACATGAACATACTTGGAAAAACCTTGGAGAAGATCGCTTATGAAAAATCAGGAATAATAAAGGAGAAAAGACCGGTTGTTACGGGAGAGACCAAGTATGAACCATTAAAGGTTATCAAGAAAATTTCTAAACAAAGGAAAGCTCCGCTCTCCATAATTGAGAGAGACTTCTTCTTTTGCGATACTGATCTGTCCTTAAATGAAAATTCTTTTAGTTATAGAGGAAATGCGAATATAAAGAATTTGAAGCTTTCCTTGAATGGACGTCACCAGATACAAAATGCGGCGATTTCTATCAGAGCTATAGAAGTTTTAAAAATTCTGAACGAGGAAGTTTTAAGAAAGGCTCTTCTAAACGTTGTTCATCCTGGTAGATTCGAGATCATGGAATACAACGGGAAAACCGTTGTTTTAGATGGTGCTCATAACACAGCTGGAGCGGCGGTGTTCGTTAGAACCTTGAATGACTATTTTGAAGGAAGAGATATCGTGGGCGTTATTGGGATACTTGATGATAAGGAAAGAGAAAAGATTGTTGACAAGTTTCAACATGTTTTCAGTAAGGTTTACGTATCAAGACCAAAATCTCACAGAGCAGCTCATTATTACGAAGTCTGTGATATGTTTAGATTGAAAAAGGTTCCTTGTGAGATAATAGAAAATCCTTGGGAGGCGTTCCAAAAGGCTATAGAAGATCCTTCAGAGGTTGTAGGTGTTGCTGGCTCTTTGTATCTAGTTGGAGAAGTCAGAATGCATCTTGTGGAGGGGAAAAAGGTTCCAGAGTGGGATATATAGCAAAAATTAAAAA
>JAMOOR010000004.1 GCA_027065235.1 Thermotogaceae bacterium
ACATACACAGGAGGAAATCCTTTCAAGCTACAGCAAAAAGGACAAACACTATGCAATTCTCCTTCCAGTGGAAATCGACTTGGAGTAACTTGTAAGATCATATAAAAAATGAAACCCCTCCCTGAGGGGAGGGGTTTAAAAATTCCCTTTGCTGTAAAATCACATTTTTGGAACTGAAACTGTACAAACAACCCCTTCCGCATTATCAGAATTTGTTTGAGTAGCGTTATTAATACTGGATTGATCTTTTTTCAGATAAGACACCTCTTTGCAACCGGTTAAAGAATTATGCACTTTTTCAAGAAACCTTTTAGAAGCATTCGCATCCTTATACACAGAGTAAACATTAACATATCCATCACCTAATTTGTAAGCGTAAAGATATTTGTTAGCATCATCACCACTTATTTGGATATATTTTCCTTGAGCTTCTTGTAAATCTGTTTGATCAGCTGAAAAATTGTCAGGATTTGTTAGAATATCTACCCTCAAGGAGTCAGCTACAACTCTAATGTTGGAAGCAACAGAAACGGCTTTTGCTTTTTCTAACGAACCAGTATACATAGGTATACCAATTGCCATAAGTGCTCCGATGATCGCTAAAACGATCAAAAGTTCGATTAGAGTGAAACCTTCCCTTTTCCTAAGATACCTTCTCTTCACACCCAACACCTCCTAAAAAAACTATTTTGATGCTTCTAATTATATTATATCCGACATCTGTGCAAAATATTTTACTACATTACTTACCATATTCAAAATTCAAATAAGGCAGGACAAAATACCTCTTACCAAATACACTATACAGCTTTTCTGTTTTTCTTAACAAGAAAAGCTTTCATGTACAGCTCTTTATATCTTTTAATCATTTGGTCGAGTCTATACTTTTCCCTAACAACTCTTTTTCCATTCTTGGAAAATTCATTCCATAGCTCTTTATCTTCATAGAGCTTTATAAGTGCTTTTGCAATTCCAATGTAGTCCTTTGGAGGAACAATAAAGCCGCTTCTGCCTAGTTCATCTTCAACCATTTCTCTACAGGCTCCTACATCTGTAGCTACCACTGGTGTGCCTGAAGCCATCGCTTCCAAGATAACAAGAGGTTGCCCTTCCGATACACTGCTCAAAAGAAGTACATCTATTTTTGGATAATACTCAAGAACGTTCTGTGGCCCTAAAAATTCCACAGTATCTCCAAGATCCATTAATTCGACAAGCATTTGACATTCATCGTAGTACTCTTCTTCATCTTTTGGACCAATCACTAGAAATTTTAAATCCTTAATATCATCCTTTGCAACCTTTATGGCCTTTATAGCTGTTTTTACATCTTTTATTTTAGAAACCCTTCCTATGAAACCAACGACAAATCCCTCATGCTTTTCTTTGGGAAGATCGAATTTTTCTACATCAACCCCGTTGGGGATTATGCTCATTTTGCTTTCATCGGCTTTTAATTCTTTTTGGAATATTTGATTCTTCTTGAAGAGTGTGGTCAGAAAGTCAGATGACCGGTAAGCAAGAGCGCTTATAGTTTTGAAGAAACCTATCCACATCTTCTTATATTCTTCCGGGATGAACCTTGAAGATAGTATTTCCTTTTCTCTTTCTCTGTGGTATATTCCGTGTTCCGTAATTATCAATGGGGACCCATAATGGAACTTTCCGGCTATCGCGGTAAGAGACGCATATCCTGTTGTAACAGAATGAAATATGTCATCTTTTTCCGGTAAAAACTGGAATGAGTTTATAAATGGAGTTAGAAGATTTCTCATCATCCAGTAAAATTCTGTAAAGCCTTTAGTTTTAAAGAACCTTCTATACACCTCCGTTATAACGTTCCAAAAAGCTTTGGAAGAAAGAAGGTAGTATACGTTCTTACCGGTTACGTTCATTAAGATCTTCATCAGCCCTTCTGCAACTTCAACTATGTCGCTTTCCATCGTTATCAAATAGAAGATGTCTTCAACTACTCTTTCTGGAGCTTTTCTCCTAAGTTTCCATTCAACTTCGGAGAATATATCTATTTCCTTTATAAGGGTAACGTTACTTGGTATATCATATTCAGGTTTTCTTTCCTTTGAATCAGGTTTAAGATGATATAGATGGAATTCTATATCACTCAAGTTCGACATTAAAACATGCAGCCATGTGGAAACTCCACCGGTAACGTAAGGATAGGTTCCTTCAACAACAATCCCAACCGTCATAAAAACTCACCACCTAAAAGGAATGCTACCATAAAAATATTTACTATTGTAAAATTGCAAGTAATATTTCAAAGGAGGAGATAGAATGACGAAGGAAGAAGTGCTTGACATTGTAAAAAGGGAAAACGTCCAATTTATAAGACTCCAGTTCAGCGATATAAACGGAACCGTAAAGAATGTTGAAATACCGGCGAAGGAATTATCAGAGATTATTGATAGTGGTATGATGTTCGATGGCTCCTCGGTAGAGGGCTTTGTTAGAATAGAAGAGTCTGATATGTACCTCGTTCCTGATCTTTCTACATTTGCAATTCTTCCGTGGACGAAGGATGGAGTAAAAAGCGCAAGAATAATCTGTGATGTTTACACACCTGATGGAAAACCCTTTGAAGGTGATCCAAGATACAGGCTTAAGATAGTAGCAAAAAAGGCTAATGATATGGGGTTTGTTGCCTTTGCAGGTCCTGAAATGGAGTTTTTCATGGTTCCTATGAAAGATGGCCAGCCGGAATATCGTTTTCTTGATAGTGGAAGTTACTTTGACCTTCTGCCATTGAGCGTTGCAGAAAGGGTTAGAAGAGACATCGCAGTTGCCCTTAACGAGATGGGAATATACATAGAAGCTGCTCACCATGAAGTTGCACCATCCCAACATGAAGTAGACTTCAGGTATGATGAAATAGTAAAGACCGCCGACAACGCCCAAACCGTGAAATTGGTTATAAAGACAATGGCGATATTCCATGGACTTTACGCCACATTTATGCCAAAACCTTTCTTTGGCGTTAACGGTTCTGGTATGCATACACATCTTAGTCTGTTCAAAGATGGTGAAAATGCCTTCTACGATCCAAGCAATGAATTTGAACTTTCCGATACTTTAAGATACTTCGTAGGAGGACTCATTTACCACTCAAGGGGCATTACAGCGGTAACAAACCCAACAGTGAATTCGTATAAGAGACTTGTTCCGGGATATGAAGCTCCCGTAAATGTTGCATGGTCAGTAGGCAACAGAAGCGCCCTTATAAGAATTCCAAAGGCAAGAGGGAAAGCCACAAGGATAGAATACCGTTCACCAGACCCTTCCTGCAACGTCTACCTCGCTTTTGCAGTGATGCTTGCAGCAGGTCTTGATGGTATCGAAAACAAAATAGAACCACCGTCTCCGATAGATCAAAATATCTATACTATGAGCGAAGAGACCAAGAATAAACATCAGATCCAATCCCTTCCTTCGAACCTGTTTGAAGCTATCGAAGAGGCAAAGACAGATCCTCTTATAAGAGAAGTTTTAGGAAAACATATTTTCGAAAAATTCATAGAAGCGAAAATGAAAGAGTGGAAGGAATATTCCATACATGTAACTGAATGGGAAAGAAAGAAATATTTTTGGTTGTAAGTTCGAATGAACTTTTCGAAAATTATGGTTCTATGGTAGCATACTCGCAAGGAGGTGGGACTATTAAAAGCATAAAAGCTCAAATGCTCGTGATGGTTTCTGTCATCATTGTAGTAGCATTCATCACAGGAGGAATTATGTTCTTTAACTTGAATATGAAAGTAGTTAACAAGTATGAAAAAGCTCAAGCCCAGCAACTTGAGGAATTTGTCACTACACTGATTGACAATAACGCACAGAGGGCGGTAATGGGAGCTTACATAATAGCCAACACACCTAAAGTCCAAAAGCTTTTTGCAGAAGGGAAAAGAGAAGAACTTTACGAAGAAGTAGGAAAAATTTGGGAGATTCTTTCTAAAAAGTTCGGAGTAAAACAATTTCAATTTCACAAACCGCCTGCCATAAGTTTTCTAAGGGTTCATAAACCTTCAAAATTTGGAGATGACCTCTCATCTTTTAGATTCACAGTCATTGAAGCAAATAAAGATTTGAAAATGGTAATGGGAATAGAAAAAGGGAAAGCGGGTTTTGGAATAAGAGGAGTAGTTCCTGTATACGACGAAAATGGGAATCACATTGGAAGTGTGGAGCTTGGACTTTCTCTTGACAAGTCTCTTCTTGGCTTCATGAAAGAAAGACTTGGTGGTGAATGGTTCTTATACACCCTTGTTAAAGGCGTAGCTTGGGAGGATAAGGATTACTTTGGAACAATGGAATCTGATCCATTCATTCAAAACCAAGAAAAGATCGAAGAAGTAAAGCAAGGCAAACTTGCGTATTACTACGATCCAAAATCGGAAAAAGTAGTCACCTTAGTTCCTGTAAAAGACTTTCAAAATAAGATAGTGGCGTACATCAAAGTCGTTCAGGATACCGAATATTTCCATCTGAAAAGGAGCATGTTATCACTAATAACAATATCTGTATCTATATTCTTAATCGTAATAATTGCAGTATTGTATTTGTACCTTAACTACGCTTTCAAACCAATGAAAGCTATTCTTGTATACTTAGAAAATGTTGCAAAAGGTGATCTAACTGCAAAACTCACGGTGAACTCAAAAAACGAGTTTGGTAGGATATCCTTAGCAGTAAGGGAAACCATTGAGAACTTGAAAGAATACTTGCAAAAAATTGACGGTACCAGCGCAGAACTCAATGCCTTCTCCCAAGAGCTTCAAAGTGAAATAGAGAATCAAACCAAACTTGCAGAAGATCTGAAAAACACTATGGAAGATGTTGCAAAAT
>JAMOOR010000005.1 GCA_027065235.1 Thermotogaceae bacterium
CTTTTCTTCCGTTAAGTTTTGCCTTATTTCGTGTATTCGCAGTAAATTCTGTGGAATCTCTATCAAGCCTGAGAAGTCTTCCAATTCTATTTCCAATCTGACATTCCTCATAGGTTTTATCATGAGTGCCAAAAGCACTGTAAGTGCTAAAGCTCTCATACCACCACTTAAGTTGACTATTAAGTAATAATCCTTAAATTTGTCAAGTAATTTTAAAACATTTTGTATCGCCTTTGTAAAATTCTTCACGTCTATTTGTACGAGTTGAACCTCCACATCGTATGATCTCTCTACAAACGCTTTAATCCACTCGTAAGCCTTTCTAACTTTTTCAACAAGTCCAGCGGTGATTAGGATTATCTTATCCCCTTCCTTGATTCCATGCCTTAATATTGCCCTACAGCAAAACTTCTCGTCAAAGCCTAAAGTAAGGATTAGAGCTTTTTTCATAAAGTTGGTCATTGTGCTTAAGCTATATAGAACTAACTAAGGGATATGCTTTTTACCTGATGTGCCAAAAATGATGGTAGTTTTAGTTGCCGATGTCTTATTTGACCTGTATGCACGATTACATTAATACCGCTTCAGTTTCAGCCTAATTCATGCTATGAACCCTAATAAATGCATTAAGATTGCACTATATTAGAAATAATGCAAGTATCTTATCTGTTTTTGAGATAAGGAGCGATGAAAAAGCTTTTATAGTTTTTTACCTATTACAACTTATGCAAGAAGACGTTAGAAGAGATATAGAGAACTTGTCAACTATGCTTGCAGTTCTCGTAGCGGGTGAAAACGAATACACGTACATCGATAAAATAGGTTACGCACCTTCTAAGGACTTACTAATGTTCTACCTAAAAGAAGCATTGAGAGACTTTCATTCTCTCGTAAGGGGAAGATTAAAGAACGAGAATGCTCGTGAACTGCTGAACAATTTTATTGAAAAGATTCAAGCATCAAACATCGACCTCAACAAGAGCATCGACAAGATATACGAAAGCGTAACTGACAGACGAAGCTTGAGGGAGATTTCATCCCTTATCTCGGCTAAAGCCCTCGCAATTTCTGCTAAATATGTTGAAAGAAGAGAGGGTGGTGCATGATGTTCGTTTCGATAAGGGGGCGGGTTTTGATAAACGTCGAAGCTTTAAACATGACGGAAAGCGTTGGAAACTACGTGAAGCACAGAAGAGTTCCAGTCATCTCGCCAACTACCTACGCAACCTACTTCGTTCCAGCTATAAGCGGTGAATCGATTGCACATGGATTCCAAGAAGTTTTGGCTGGGGAAGCTAAGAAGAAGGGTTTACCCGTCTGTAAGCTGTGCGAGAAGGGGATATTTTTAAAGAGCACGAACGAAAACGTATTTAAAGGAGCATTTGGACAAAACCCGCCGAAAGATGATTTCGAATTCGAAAAGACCGTAATTGGCAACTGCTTAGTTGAAGATGTCGGCGGTTTTCTATATGCACACGGCGGGAGAAATGTGAAGAGGACATCCAATTTCTACACGGGATACATGATTCCAACGAAGGAATCTTTAGAGAACGTTGTAATAGAACCCCAGTTGCATTCGAGATACGCTTTGGGAACTCCCTCAGACATAATGAAGGAGCAGGGGCAGATGATTTATTACGTCGAACTATCTTCTGCTGTTTACACGTTCAGCTTCGATTTGGATACGAGATATGTAGGTAAGGCTACTTTCGTTTGCGATAAAGCTGGAGAAGATGTTGTAAACGACAGGAAAGAGAGAATCGAAACTACGTTAGAAGCTATGCAGAGGTTCCTGATAGAGTTTGCGTTCGGAGCTAAAAAGACGAGGTTTTTGCCGATAGTGGAGTGGGAGTCGTTGGTTATTGCGGTAAGCGATGACGTTTGGACTGTTCCGAGTCCTTTCAGCGGTAACTACATCGAAAAAACTGAAAAGAAAAAGGAAAAAGTCAACTACAATACAAAACTATTCGTCTATCCTAAGGATGGAGAGTTTGAAGAAGTTGTTGCGAATGCGATTGAAGAGGCTAAAAGCAGACTATGATCGGCTTTATAGTTGATACCGAATTCGTCTGGGGATTTCAGGCGAGAATAGTCGGATTATCTAAGACCTCTCCATCTTTTTACTATCCACCGCCAACAACCTTTTTGGGAGCTATGGCTGAAGTTATTGCAAAGGAAAATAACGTGGGCGAAGACTTGGGCAGGTTTATCGTAAACGAACTCGGCGGAAACTTATTGGCTATTGGCGTTAGACCCATCAACTGCATTCCGATAAAATATGAAGATTTGAATAGGGTTATAGCTGTAAAAATCACTTCTGGGAAGCTTTACCCCAATCCAGAAGATTTATCGAAATCGTTCGATTCACCAGCGAGAGGAAAAACTATCCTAACAAGTTTGAATAGCGAAGCTCCGAGACTAAGGTGGTTTTTAGTCTTTAAGGAAAGGACAATTAACGTGCAAGATGAAAACTTAAAGAACAGGATCGATGCAATAGAACTGAGTGAAGAAATCTTCTGGAAAATTCACAGGTTAGGATCGAAGGAAAGCAGAGTTTGCGTTATAGATGTCAATACGTTTGACGAAATACACGTTAGTTCGGGACTTGTGACCACGAACTATTCTTTCCTCGCTACGGCAGTTAGCACTTGCGAAGAGGTTGTAAGAAGGTGGGAAAACGAAGTTTACGTCGATCCGTTTAGCAGTGAAATATATAAAAGGGAGAAAAAGGGCAAAAAGGTTGCCGAAAGCGGAGTTTTCGAGAAGTATTACAGCGGATTCGAAAATCTGAGAGTTTTCAAGATACCGATCATCGTTTCGATCGAAAATCCGCCAGAGTATGCCGTTAAAACGATGGAGGATTGGAGTGCTTACTTCGCAACTCTCGACGGTAGGAGAGAGGTGGTGGTAGGTGTTGATAAGGTCAAACTTTCCAATTGACGAGACTTTTTTGAGCTCTGTGGTGAACGAAGGTATTCTCTGCTATTTAGAATATGAAAGTGTCGTAAAAGCAATTGAAAGACTCAAAAAGCGATTAATTTCTTTAAAAGATCATTTAGGTAGAGATTTTGAGAAGCTCATAAGTATTAGGTTAACAGGAAACGATCTCACAGATATCGACAAATTCCAAGTAAAAATATCAGGTAATCTTCAAAAATTCCTAAAAAAGATTGGTTTAGAGAATTTTGCAGATATAAAATCGTTGAGTGAACATATTGAACGAAATTATGGAGTTAAAGGAAAGTCAGAAAAAGATATCATAAAAACATTTATACTCCAAAACATTTCAAAAGCTGACTTAGAAGAGGTCGAGAATTTTTATACAATATTTATAGAAAATTATGATAGTTCAGGTAATTGGCTCGTTAATGATTCACAAATTCTGGAGAAATACCTAAGCTTTAATTTGGGGACTAAGATCGTTTGTTTGGGAAAGATAAAAAGAGAATTTGAACCATTTATAAAAAATAGTAATAAATTCGAAAAATTTAGGCAAAACTTCCTCAAGAGATTGAACAATAGATTAAAGAACGCTGACTTAGAAACACTCTTTGAAAACGTATTACCATGTATATTTCCAGTGTATATGCGACTTGGATTCCCAGAACAACTTTTAGAAAAAATTTTACCAGATTATTATACAAAAGAAAGAATATTTAAAATGATCTTGGAAAAGAAAGAGAAAGGTTCTGGCGAATCAACATACAACGACATAATAGCATTGTTCATGAGAATTTCCGAGTTTGATGTAAATGTAAAATTTGATGGCAACATTAACGTAGAAATTGATGATAAGAAAAAGAACATCTATATTCGCTCGGAAAGGTCGAACGATTTAATTACCGCCCCTCAAATATTGAAATGCGATAGATATACAGGTTTTTCAACGTTTGAAGAAAACTACTTTACTGATCAATTTACACTATACATCTCACAAGAAGTGGCATTAATTTGCATAATTGGACTAACGAATTCACTCGTGTTAAGAGTGTATGACTCTTCAAAAAGACAAGATTTCTATTACTTCCTCTTCTTTTCACCAGAAGAAGTATCCAAGCTCTACTTTAATTATTTTGAAAGACGAGACATCGAAACCATAAGAAAATACCACATCATCAAGGATGAAGCTACAAAAATTTTAAGAGAAATATACCAACGAGTTTCATCGAACGAAGTAGCTATTACTGAATTGGCTTTAAACCTGAAGTTTCAAGAGTTGCTCAGCAGACATAATCTCGATAAGATTTCTTTTACACTATTCAAAATTGCACTCGAAGGTAATACTTACAAAATCTACGAGCAAATTCCAATTAGGATTTACCGAAAAATTGCTTTTGCTGAAATAGTTGAAAGATACTTCATAAATCCCGACGATTTCGTTAAAAGATTATCGGAAATCTTCGATAAAAGTGAAAACCGAAGATTATGGGATGCATTAAAGAATAAGGACTCTCCGAACTATCCCGAAGGGGACAACGTCTTAAAAGCCATGCAGGGATTGTATAGATTCGTAATTCTCGGCGACCTTCAGGGTTACTACCAATTCGTGAGGGAAATCTTCAACTGCTACCGTATTTACGAAAGACCGAAGAACAGGGAAGAAGAAAAGATTAGAGATTACTATCGATCGATTTTGGAAAGATTGGGGTGGTTCTAATGCTGATGGAATGCTACAGGCAAGTTCTCGAAAACTGGTTTGGAATAAAGGAGAACGATAGAAAATTCATCAATAAAGTGATTGAAATCCTGAATGAAAAGTGGAACGACAAAAACATCTTCGTAATCGAAGCTCCTACTGGTTACGGAAAATCAACGATTTCCGCCACGGTCTC
>JAMOOR010000006.1 GCA_027065235.1 Thermotogaceae bacterium
AAACGAATATATGATTCTTCCTGTTTTATTCATCACTTTAAATGAAAAATTCTCTATAACTAATTCTTTTTCAGATTTTGAAGTATTTTGGGCGTATACAAGTACTTCTATTGGCTGACCAAGGGCAAAATCCCCATTGCTACCATTAAAACTTACAAAGATTTTAATATCTCCTTTAACCGATGGTCTTTGGAGGAAAAGCCCTACAGAATAACCAGAAAGTTTGTAATAAAATCCGATAAAAGCGAAGGCTCCAATAACTAAGATTAGATTTAAAAAGAAAAATTTCCATGCCCTTGCACGGAGCTCGGGAATTCTATCATTTTGGTTCTTTTTTTGATCTTCCTTCTTCCATTCTTCTGGACTTTTGGAGTAATACTTCATATTACTGGCACCTGAACTACCCTTAATATCTCTTCAACAGTTGTTTCACCCTTCAAAACTTTTTCTAACCCATCGATAAACATGGGTCTCATACCATACTCCTCAGCGATGTACCTAATTTCTTTCATACTTGCCCCCTGTGCGATTTTCTCTTTCAACTTTCCATCTACTATTAAGACTTCACCTATGGCCGTTCTTCCTTTATAGATTTCCCCACATTCCATACCTTCTTCTACAAGGTATTCAACAGGTTCATAAGAATCCTTAAAGTACATTTCCCAGAACTTTACTAGGTCGTCTCTAAGCTTCATTTTGTTTACAACACATCTTGTGTTTATCTTTCTGACCAATCTTTGGGCAATTACTCCCAATAAAGATGTGCTGACCAATCTTGGATCGACACCAAGGTTTATGAGCCTATCAACTGCCGATGAAGCGTCGTTCGTATGCAAAGTACTTAAAACTAAGTGTCCGGTCATTGAAGCTTCTATGGCTAATTGCGCGGTTTCTCTATCTCTTATTTCTCCAACCATTATTATATCTGGATCCTGCCTAAGAAATGATCTAAGATAGGATGCAAAAGTTAGACCTATCTCGGGTCTAACCTGGCATTGGGTTACCCCATCTATCGTATATTCGACAGGGTCCTCAGCGGTGATGATATTTACAGTTTCATCTTTAAGTTCATTTATCATTGCTACCAAAGTGGTGGATTTTCCACTACCTGTTGGGCCTGTAACAAGGATCATTCCATATGGTCTTGAAAGAAGGTTATTGATCCTTTCAACGTTGTATTCGTTGAAACCTAGGTCCTTTAGCTCTTTATTCGCAGCAGATACTTTTAATATTCTCATGACGACAGTTTCGCCGTAAACAGAAGGCATAGTAGATACCCTGAAATCATACTGCTCGTTTCCTATTTTCAAATAGAACTTTCCATCTTGAGGTCTTCTTCTTTCTGATATATCAAGGTTAGCCATTATCTTTATTCTTATAACTACTGCGTTATGTTGCCCTCTTGGATAGGTCAAAGCATTTTTTAACATTCCATCGACTCTGAATCTTACCTTAACCGTCATACGTTCAGGTTCTATATGTATGTCGCTTGCATCTTTTTCTATAGCTTTATGGATGATCATAGATACTAGCTTGACAATAGGAGCATTTTCTTTTTCCTCCTCAGAGAGTATATCTAATTCTGCTTCATCTGACTCAAATTCATTTTCAACGAACATATCCAGTTCTTCTGGAGAACCAAGGACATGAGCTTTATATAAATATTCAAACGTGATGGGATTTGTCAGCAAAATCTTAGGAGATTTTCCTGTTAAAAATTTGATAGATGATTCTATTCTCAAAATCTCAGATGTGTTATCTGTGACAACAACTAAGGTTCCATCCTCTTCTTCACGAATCGGGATAACTCTCAATTGTTCTATAACATTTCTGGGAATTTTGTTGAGAACATCAAGTGGAATATCTGTAGGTATGTCTTCGAGAACTTCCAAATCATACTGCTCTGCAAGAGCTCTTGTAATCTCTTCCCAAGTTACATAACCCATATCCACAAGAACTTCTCCCAGTTGTTTTCCGGTTTCCGACTTTTTTAAAAGAGCGTTCTTAAGCTCTCTTTCTGTTATGTAACCTTTATCAACTAAGATTTCTCCCAGTCTCTTGTATCTCTTCCTCAACCCTTCTGGAGCCATATTCTGTTGAATCACCCTTTCTTAAAGTCTATTCCCTTCCAAAAGATGGCAGGTATATCTTCATCGGGGATAAGTATCCTTTCGTCTTCTTCGAATCTTGTGGCTATTAGAATTATTTTCATCTCGTCTTCTGGTATTTCTTCATCATACATCAAACCAAACATTATGTCAGTATCTTCGCTGGTGTTCTGCCTAATAAATGTCATAGCTACATTTATCTCGCTCATCTTTGCATTTTTGGGTGCGGTAACGTTGAGTACCATTGCTCTCGCATCCTCGATGGGATAATCCACAAGTTTGTTTTGCATCGCCATTCTAGCTGCAACGAGAGCTCTGTTATCTCCCTTTCCAACACCGATTCCAAGTAACGCTGCTCCAGCATCTCTCATTACGGACTCTATATCCGCAAAGTCAAGGTTTATAATTCCCCTTTTGGTTATCAGTTCTGAGATTCCTTTAACACCCTGATGGAGTACAGAATCAGCCATCAGAAAGGCTTGTGTTATCTCTATGTCGGGTTCTTCCAAAAGCTTATTATTGGAAATCCTTATCAAGGTATCTACCTTTCCTTTTATGTTTTTGAGCCCTTCTATAGCATTTAACCATCTAGATTTTCCCTCGAAGAAGAAGGGTGTTGTAACTATTGCAACAGTAAGTATATTCATCTCTTTTGCTATACTTGCTATGACTGGTGAGGCTCCTGTACCGGTTCCTCCACCAAAGCCAGCGGCTATAAACAACATATCTGTTCCTTCGAGAATCTTTCTTATCTCATCGGCGCTTTCTTGAGCTGCTTCTTCTCCTTTCTTAGGATCACCACCAGCTCCCAGACCTCTTGTTACCTTTCTTCCTATTTGTAGTTTAGTAGGTGCTTTGCTGGCTTCAAGAACTTGAACATCTGTATTAACAGCTATAAATTCTACTCCATGTATTCCAAGCTCTACCATTCTATTTACAGCATTGTTCCCTGCTCCTCCAACACCCATAACTTTAATAGTTGGATACATTTTGAGGTCTTCTTCACTCTTATCGAGTACGAAACCCATAAAGACCAACCTCCCAATTTAGAACAAATTTTTGAAAAAGTCTTTCAGTGATTTGAGGAATCCACCCTTTTCTTTTATTCCGCCTGCTTCTTCTGGTATAAGCTTTATGAACTCAACAACGTTGCCAAAGACACTTGCAAAGGCCGGATTGTCTATAACTTCTTCCTCTCCTTCGACACCTTCCTCGTCAGGGAAAGACCTATAAAAAGTTCCTATTCTTACGTTTGTTCTAAATACTTGAGTAGCCAGTTCAGTTATATTCCTTATCTTTGCTCCACCACCTGTCAATACTACTCCACCAGGAATACCGTTTTCCCTATATTCAAGTACATCCCTTTCGAGATCCTTGAATACCCTTCTTGATTTATTCATAATCTCACCAAGTCGGGCATTTATAACCAAAGATAGCTTTTCTACGGATACTCTTTTGATTGTTCTTCCGTCAAGAGCTCTGTATTCAATCTCGAGCTCATCTTCATGTTGCGTACTTATTATTGCACTTCCATGATTTCTCAAAAGGATTTCTGCCTCACTGTAAGAAGTTCCAAGAACATAAGCGACATCTTTAATAACATGTTTTATTCCAACAGGAATGACGCTCATATTTATAGGAATACCATTAAGGTATGCAACAACTGTGGTAAAGTCATGACCAAGCTCGACCACAACTACACCACTGTCTTTTTCTGTTAAGGTGAGGACCCCTTCAGCTGAGGAGATGTGGGAGGAATAAAGTGAAACTTCTTCCCCAATAAAGTCGTCCAAAATACCTTTTATCATTTCACTTAGAGGGTAATCAATCTTAACTGCTGTAAATTCCATGGTAAGACTTCTTGCTTTCATTCCAACAGGGTTAAAGACGTTTCTTAAATCGTTTATTATGTATCTTTTAGGATAAAAGTGGTATACAGCGTAACCAGTTCCTTCTCCAGACATTTTCTTTATAGAATCCCCTTTTATTTTTTCTAGCATTTCCTCTGTTATCATGACTTCACTTTCATCATCAGCTAAAACAACCCTTTCAAGATGCGATTCGAGGGAATATCTATCCGAACTATAAGAAAATATAAACTCAGTTTTTCCTAGTTTTGGGTATTGTTCCTCTAATTCGTCAAAGAGCCTGTTCATGTTGTCCTTAAACGATGCTATATCCTTTACATCTCCATTTTCTATTCCTCTCGACTCAATTTCTGCATGAGCAAGAACTCTGTATATCTCACCATCATATGAAACAACGGCACCTTTTGTGTATCTTGATCCTATGTCTACTGTTGTGAATACGTCGTATTCTGCCATTTCCATCCCCCCTTTAGGATGACGAGTTTACCGTTGTCATAGAGCTCAAGCTGGGTTCTTGGAACCATATAGGGAAATACTCGTTCTATATCATCAAAATATTTGGATAAACTCCCCCATTTGTAAAAGTATACCATTATTCCTTTCAACATAATAACTGTCCTTTTGTTTAAACATACTTCAGAGGTGTACTGACTTCTGATCACATGAGTTATTTTCTTAACACCTTCAAAATCTTCTTCATTTATCCTAAGTCCATCCAATGAAACGCAACTTATGAAACCATTCTCAACGGCGTCTTTTAAGGATGCGGTGGAATATATAAAACCCTTTGTATCGTATTTATAGAACCTACCATTGTACTTAAGTATTCCATAAAAAGTATGTTTTGGTTTCGAAATAACCTCTTTATTGAAAGCTAAATAAACAAGCAAAAAGCTGTATATAAAAAAAAATGTTACAAGAAGTCTAAAACCCCTCATATGTCAAGATTGGTCACGCTTAATGCGTTATTCTCAATGAATTTTCTTCTACTGGATGGATCACTACCCATCAAGATTTCAAAAAGTCTGTCTGCTTCCTCCGCGTCTTCTATTTCAACCTTGATTAATTTCCTTGTTTTTGGATTCATTGTTGTTTCCCATAGCTGTTCTGGATTCATCTCTCCAAGACCTTTGTACCTCTGTATTGTGTATTTCTTTCCGTTAAGATTTTTAAGATACTCTGCAAGTTCTTCATCACTGTACAAATAAACTTCCTCTTTACCAACGGTAACTTTATAAAGCGGCGGCATTGCTATAAATATCCTTTCATCCTCAATAAGTTCTCTCATATATCTGTAGAAAAGCGTGAGAAGGAGGGTTCTTATATGGGCACCATCTATATCAGCATCGGTCATTATTATTATTTTTCCGTATCTTAACTTGTCAAGGTTGAATGAATCTCCAATTCCTGTCCCAACCGCCACTATTATATCGCTAATTTGCTCATTTTTTAAAAGCTTTGTAAAGGATGCTTTTTCCACGTTTAATATCTTACCCCTTATAGGTAAAATAGCTTGAAATTCTCTGTCTCTTGCTTGTTTAGCGGATCCTCCAGCTGAATCTCCCTCAACTATAAAAAGTTCACTTTTTTCAAGATCTGTAGAGGTACAATCTGCAAGTTTTCCTGGAAGTGAAGTGTTTTCTAAAACGTTCTTTCTTCTTACCATTTCTTTTGCCTTTCTTGCCGCTTCCCTTGCTTTCATAGCATTTTGGATTTTAGACAATATCCTTTTCAATATCTGTTGATTTGAATCGAAATAGTCCTTCAACTTTTCCCTCATAACCTTGGAAACCGCTTCCAGAGCTTCTTCATTACCTAACTTCGATTTCGTCTGACCTTCGAATTCGGGATTTTTTAAAAGCACACTGATAACTGCCGTCAGTCCTTCTCTAACATCATCACCAGAAAATGATGTATTCTTCTTTAACACACCTGTCTTTCTTCCATACTCATTCATTAATCTTGTCAACGTCATTTTGAAAGCTGTAACATGAGTTCCTCCATCGACTGTTTTTATGTTATTGGCGTATGCATAGATTGTTTCTGAGTAGGCTGTGGTGTATTGCATCGCAATATCTACTACTATATCCTCGTGCTTTCCGTTGATTCTAACAACATCATGTAATGTTTTCTTTCCTTTGTTTAGGCTTTCAACGAATTGTGAGATCCCACCGTCGAACTTGAAAACTTCTCTTTCTTCCCTTATTTCATCGATGAATTCTATCTTGAGACCAGGGTTGAGATAAGCTAGTTCTTTCAGCCTCATTTTTATATCTTCGGAATCGAATTCTACGGTAGAGAATATTTCTGGATCTGGTTTGAATCTAACGAGGGTACCTTTCTTTTTCGTTTCACCAACTACCTCCACCTGAGTTAAGGGTTTTCCTCGAGAGTATTCTTGCCTGTATATCTTTCCATCTCTGTAAACCTCCACAATCATGTGCTCAGATAGGGCGTTAACCACTGAAACTCCCACACCGTGCAGTCCACCACTTATCTTATAGCTGCTTTTGGAAAATTTTCCACCAGCGTGAAGGGTGGTCATAACCACCTCAAGTGCACTTTTGCCAGCTTCTGGATGTATATCCACAGGTATTCCTCTACCATTGTCTTCCACTTCAACGTATCCATCTTTTCTAAGTGTGACTTTTATATGATCACAGTATCCTGCCAAAGCCTCATCTACACTGTTATCTACCACCTCATAAACGAGGTGTTGCAACCCCCTTTTTCCAGTTGAACCGATATACATTCCTGGCCTTTTCCTAACTGCTTCCAAACCCTTCAATATTTTTATATCTTGTGCTGTATATTCTTCTTTCCTTTCTCTATTTACCATAGTAACCCCTCCATATCTTTATCTTCTTTATGAGTTCTTTTCCGATATGTTCGTTCATCTTCTTAACAAGGAAATCTTTCCTGAGTTCTATCTCCATTCTCCACATGGGATCGCTACATACTATTATCAATTCGCCGTTTTTGAAATCATAAACTTTAGCTTTCATTGCTATTTTCTCACCAACAATTTCTTTCCAAGCTGTAACAATGGAAAAAATTTTTAACCTCTCCAAGCTTTTGTTTTTCTCAATGAGGCTTTCCAGCACTTTTCCCAGCTTTTTCAAAGTAAACACCTCTATTCACAAAAAACCTAGCGGCAACGTGCCGCCAACGCTTATTATACACTCTATTTTAGTCTTATTCACCATTTATGCTATTTCACATTTTAATTTATCACAGAAGTTCTGCAGCCTTTGTGGCCAACTTCGAACGTTCACCTTTTGTGAGTATTATATGAGAAGCAAGCTCATCGCCGAGGAATCTAGTAGCAGTATATATAAGACCATTGCTATTTATATCCAGATAAGGTGTGTCTATCTGATACGGATCGCCTACAAGAACTACTTTAGTTTCTTCTCCAACTCTCGTAAGGATGGTTTTCACCTCATGGGGCGTCAAGTTCTGCGCTTCATCTATTATCATATACTGATCCGGAATAGATCTTCCCCTTATGTAGGATAGAGCCTCTATCTCTATTTTCCCCTTCCTTATAAAGTTTTCAAGGTTCATTCCAAGACGTTCCATTATAAGTTCTAAATTATCGTAAATTGGCTGCATCCATGGTCTCATTTTCTCTTCGAGTTTTCCGGGAAGATACCCGATGTCCCTTCCAACAGGTATGGTTGGTCTTGTTACTATTATCCTCCTTCTTTTCTCGACGGCGCACGCAAGGGAAAGTAAAGTTTTTCCGGTTCCTGCAATTCCAATAAGCACTGTAAGATTTGTTTCCTCATCGCACAGGGCATGCAGGGCGAAAAACTGCTCCCTATTTCTTGGGTATATCCCTCCTACCTTAAAAAGATAAAATGTGTCTTCTGAAGCTATCACTTCTTTTCCTACTTTTAGAAGCTCTACTCTTCCATTTCTATAAATGCCGTATGTACCTGATATATCGAAATATTCATTTTCATAAGCACTTTCTATGCCAAGATCTTCAAGGGTGAGAAAACCTCTGCGGCGAAATTCGTTCAATAGCTTTTTGTCCACCTTTACTTCTCTATACCCAAGTGGCAAAGCTGAAAGATCGGAACGGTCAGTTAGATAATCCTGAGATGGTATTCCAAGGGAGTCTGCTTTCACCCTTAGGTTGATATCTTTTGTTACAAGATATGTTGGAATTTGAGAGAGTCTCATCAAGGTTAATGTATAAACAAGTATCCAGTTGTCCATGTACTTTTCATACAAAAATTCTGGAACATCATCGATCTCATCTTCAGAGAGAACGAGGACCTTCAACATTCCACCGTTCTCAAGTTTGATTCCTTTGCTTAGGTTCCCTTTCTCTCTCAACCTGTCAAGTTCCCTTATAACTTCTCTTGCGTTTCTTCCAACACTTCCTGCCTCCTTCTTTAACCTGTCAAGTTCTTCTATAACGGGAAGAGGAATCACGACTACATTGTCTTCAAAAGAATATATAGCTTTTGGATCGTGGATCAATACATTTGTGTCAAGAACATAGTTCTTAACCATAGTTTCACTCCTTTACTTTGATATTAAAAACAAAGGAACATACATCTCCTCTTTGCTCAAACCCCCATGCATTCCTGCCAGGCCATCCTCTTTAAACCTGTATCTGAAGTTAAAAGAATAATTTTCATTGGCTATAAGAACAATATCCCCTATTCTTTCATGACTTCCTCCAAAAAGCTCAATAGCTTTTTCCTTTTTAAGAAAAACCCCTTTATCGGAATAGTTTTCTTCCAAATATTCCAAAAGGTCATCGGGGGATCTTGAGTAAAGGTGCATCATTCTTCTCTCTCCGCCGGGAGGCATTAGAAGGTAGTTCATTATTTCATTCTTTGCATCCCACCAAATCTCCTTGCTCTTGGGAGTTCTTATCATTCCATGATCGGCGGTTATTAATAGGGCAGTTTTTTCAGGGATTTTAGGAGCTATAATTGTATCTATTTGGCGCAATATTATAGAAGCTTCGTTTATATAAGCTTTTTCGCTTTCCTTATGTCCAACACCATCAACACTTGGAATGTAACCTATAACTAGCCTTTTCCCATCTTTTGAGAGTATATCCCTGAATTTAAATACGAAATCTCCAATCGATGTGTATCCAACAACTTTAGCTCCTCTGTGAAGCATTGTAGATAAACCCGAACCGTTGTATCTTGCAGGAGATATAACATAGCTTTCTATGTCTTCGAGCTCTTCAAAGATCGTTTTAACTGGTAACTTGAATTCCATTCTATCCTTAAGTGCATCTCTTTCACAGCCAAAAGGAGTAAGTTCTATCATATTGGTAAGAAAGCCGTATTCTTTCAAGAACAATATATAGCCGACCATTCCGTGCTCCGCAGGCACTTTTGCTGTGTAAATGGAAGTAATAGCTGCTGTTGTGGTACTTGGAAAAATCGAGGTAATATTTTCGGGTTGTGGTAAATTCTTTGGCATATAGAATTTTTTCAATTTTTCGTAGGCGATATACCCAAAAGCGTCGATTATGATCAATCCAATCTTTTCAAATCCAATTTCAATATCAAGAGGCTTGTGGTGGACTTCCTTTCCAAAGTTCTTTAAAATCCAATTTGATAAGTTAACAATTGAATTTTCATAGTCAGGTTTTACCATAGTCTTTGGAATCTCTCTCAACCCAACCATCCCTTTTCTCTCATAAATTTAATAACTTTCTCTACTTCCTCTTCTACACTCATCTCACAACTTTTAAGCAAAAGGTCTGGATTCTTTGGGACCTCATATTCATAGGAATAACCTGGAAGTATCATCTCTCCTCTGTCAGCCTTCTCATAAACTCCTTTAAAGTCTCTCTTTTTAAGCTCTTCTATTGGACAATCGAGGTGAACGTGGATTGAACTAGCCATTGAAAGAAGCTTCTTTCTGTCATCATCAGATGGACCGACAGTAGTTATTATGAGGATTATCCCTTTTCTTAAAAGAACCTTTGCTATTCTCTCCCTTGCCTCTATAGTGCTCCTCGTTCCCTTTCCTGTAAAATCCATTCTTCCTATCATTTCTCTAAACTCAATGCCATCCAGGTGGATCGAGCATTGGTTTAGCTCCCTCAATTTTTCATTCAGAGCCTCTCCAAGAGTGGTTTTCCCGCTGGCAGACATACCAGTTATCAACACAAGCTTTGACTCCATAACATGCCTCCTTATCCTTTAACAGATCCTTTTGTTAGACCGCTTATTAGGAAACGTTGAAGTGATAAGAAAAGGATAACCATTGGCAGCATTCCGAGAAGTGCTGCTGCAGTGAAAATTCCCCACTGCGTTTCATAAGGCCCCACAGAGAAACTCCAGAGCCCTAGAGCGTAAGTGTAATTTTTAACATCCTGAAGGATTATCCTTGCAAGAACAAATTCGTTGAATGTTCCCATGAATGTCAATATCACGACAACAGCCAGTATTGGCTTAGCCAAAGGTATAATTATCCTCCAGAAAGTTTGAAAGCGTGTTGCACCATCTATCATTGCGCTCTCTTCCAAAGAAGAAGGAATAGTGTCATAGAACCCCTTTATAAGAAACATGTTGAAGGCTATGTTTCCAAGGTATACAAAGATTAACCCTCCGAGGGAATCAAGCCCAAGCCATGGAAATACCTTTCCAATGAAAGAGAGCATTCCATAAAGGGCAACCATATACATTACGGACGGGAACATCTGGATAAGCAGGAGGACCATTATTCCGTACTTTCTACCCCAGAATTTCATACGGCTAAAAGGATAAGCTGCAAGAGCCGTTACTAAGGTAGTTATTACAGCCACCATACCTGCAACAAAGACCGAATTCCATACCCATCTTAGGAAATAGTGTTTTGGTTTTCTCTGCCACAGCTGCTGAAAAGTATAAAGTGTTTTGTCAATTTTTTTGAAGATTTTTTTCCCATCAGCTACGGGGAAGGAATACATTAAATCTCTGGATGATCTTATCAATATTCCAAGCTGTGAACTTATATTGCCTTCATAAAGCCTTGCAACATATTCTTTCATACTTGTGATTTCACTCGGGGTAACCGAAGCCCCCTTCAGCGAAAGTGAAAACAAATCCTTCCAACGCGCCTCTAATGAATTTGTTTCCTTTTCCATCTTTTGCACGGCATCCTTAGCCGATTTGGAAAATCTTCCTGCCGCACTGTTGAACGATTTATAGCTTTTTACCCAGGAAATTTGATCGATTATCTTCTTTAGATCTTTTGCATAGGGAATGTTCATAGATTTAGCTAATACGTAGTAACTTCTAAAGCTTTTCAAGTATATGTTGAGTTTTGTCATCGAAGCTTTGGAAAACTTTAACTTCTCTATGGAGGAGTTTTTCTGTTCCAAGCTGCTTGAAAGGTATAGCAAGAAAGCTTTTGATATGTAGGGTTTTAACGATTCTTCTCTTTCGCTGATTTTCTTATTAATCTCTTGGATCTTACTTTCTACACCTGAGAGAGCGTCTTCAAGTGACTTTAGTTTGATCTCCTTTTCCTTTATACTGTTGTAAATTTTGAAGAATTTGCCAGCTTGATACTCAACATCTTCGAGATAGGAGTTCAAGAGAGCAACTTGCCTTTCCAAAACTTCCGCAGATTCTCGTGAAACCATCATGGGTTTTTCAAAAATTTTAGAAACATTGTTTAAGACAGAAAAAATCTCTTTAAAATTCTCGTATGGGCTGATTTTTATACAAATCTCGTCCAATCTTTTTGATATATCTTTGTAATCGATGTTTATATTACCATCAACTTCTACAGCTGTTTTTATTACATCATGGATTTTTTTAAGGTCCTCTTCCAAGGCTTTTATTGAATTGTTGATTTTTAAAGCCTCTTGGGAAAGATCGTTAAGATTGGATTTTACAGAATTGATATTTGCTTCTAGTTCCTTCCCTTTTTCAGCTAAATCCTTTCTTTCTGTAATTAAACCTCCTAAGTATTCTTCCCATTCCCTTTTCAAAATAGAGAGCTCCTTATCAGTATACTTCTTATACCAAGTTCCCTTTTTTCCATCTTTGATCAATGTGTAAATAGCAACATCCATTAAGCTATCTTTTGGCAATTTTGCAGTGTCCTTATCAATCATGTTTTTCAGTTTTTTAAGCTGGGAGGATAGGTTTTTTACATAACTGTGAAAATTGCTTTTCAAAGAATTTTCGATTTTCTTTGAGTACTCATCAAAACTTTTTATAAGCTCTTTACTTTCTTCTATCTCTGTTTTGAGCCTTTTTATATCTTTCTTTATGGATTTTTTCAGCTTTTCTGGTTCTTTTGAATCATACGGAGGATAGAGTGCTATCTTGTTTGAGAGCTCTGGGAGAATAGCTGGGATATTTTCTGGAGGGAAGAGAAGATCTTTGTAGTGCTGCAAGGTTAAATTCGTGGAAAACAAATGAGGCGAGAAAGCCGCCTCATCCCTTCTAAGAGAGGTCATAACAACCCAAACAACTGGAAAAAGGATCAAAACCACGAGAAATATCAGTATTATATGAACATGTATTTTTGTTTTCTTCACAGTGATGCCTCCTTTTAAGCATCACTCCGCTTTTTCATAGGGTACGCCGTCAGCAGCGGGTGGCCTGGTCTTGCCAATGAATCCGCTTATAACTATAAGCGTAACTATGAACGGAACCATATTGAAAAGAGGCTTAACAGAAGCTGGGACTTCTATAAGCTTGCTACTCTGAAGAAGATTTGCGTAAGCCTCAGAAGCTCCAAAAAGAAGCGAAGCAAGCATTGCGCCAATTGGATTCCAGTTTCCGAGGATCATAGCTGCCAAAGCGATGAATCCCCTACCACCTGACATAAGCTCCTTAAAGTTTCCAGTTTCTCCAACACTCAAAAAAGCTCCTCCCAAAGATGCCAAAACGCCGCTCATAAGAACTCCGAAGTACCTTATCTTGTAAACATTTATTCCCAATGTATCTGCTGCTTCTGGATTTTCTCCAACAGATCTCATCCTTAAACCAAGTGTAGTTTTATAAATAATGAACCAAGAAACGAAAACAGAGACAAACGCTATGATAACAAGCGGATTGATTTCTCCTATAGCTTCTCCAAGAAATGGGACATTTCTCAAACCTGGTATGGAAATATCATTTATTCTTCCGATAAAGTCCGTCTGGCCCGGCCTTCCGAATATCGGCTTCATCAAAAATCCGGTTATTCCTTGGGCTATCAATATAAGAGCTGTTCCAACTACTATTTGATTTCCAAGCCACTTTATCGAAGCCCAAGCATGAAGCCAAGAAAATCCTATTCCGACAAGAACTGCCATCAAGATTCCAAACCACGCACTACCAGTATAGAATGTGAAAACGATTGAGGTGAAGGCACCAAGAAGCATTATTCCTTCAAGAGCAATGTTAGTAACACCTGTTATCTCAGAAAAAACTCCCCCCAGTGATGCAAAAATTAAAGGTGTTGAAGCTGTAAGGGCTATTTTATAGAACTGCGGATTTATAAATATAGAAAGAAGTGCTTCCAATACTTTCATGATTTCACCTTCTTTCTTCTACTGTAAACCATGCCAAGAGATATAACGGCAGAAATTATGTAAAGAGCTACAACTATCATAAGCGATAGAAGAGATACAAGTTCAATCACCCAAAAAACTTTACCAACGTAGTATCCAAACTTTCCAAGAAAGCTCCATAAGCCCTCTTTGGAAAGAAACATAGAGACAATAATTATTATGGAGAGTATAACTGCTCTTTTCACAAATCTCTTTGTTTCTTGTGCTATCCTTTCTTTTTTGTCCATTATTATCATGGAAGTTCTCACAATTCTATCTGCAGCAACAAGGAATATAACTATTCCTTGGATTATCATAACAATGTGCTTCGGAATTCCCGCAAACTGCATTTCATTTGATCCCGTTCTCAGTGCCCCCATTAGAAGAGCTGCAAATATGATTCCTATGGGGTTGTTTTGCCCAATCAAGGCTATAGATATTCCATCAAATCCCTTTCCTCCAGATAGCGTTCCTAAGAATCTGTAATGAACTCCTGTAAGCTCTATAGCTCCTGCAAGACCTGCAAGTGCTCCAGAAATTGCCATGGACATAGTGATATTTTTCGAAAGGCTTATTCCTCCATATTCCGCTGCATAAGGGTTAAAACCCGCAGCTTTTACTTCGTATCCCATCGTGGTTTTTTCCAAAATTATATAAAGGAGGATAGCAGCAATTATGGACACTATTATTCCTGCATTCATGTTGATAGCTCCGACAGTTAGAAGCTCTGGAAGCTTCGTACTAGGGGCAATCTCGGGACTTTTCGGTGTTCCAGATCCGACAGCGAGAGGAACTTGAACCATGTAAGAAGAAAGATAGGTTGCTATCCAGTTGAGCATTATAGTTGTAACAACCTCATGTGCTCCTGTCTTTGCTTTTAAGTAACCGGCTATTGCAGCCCAACCTGCTCCCGCAAGCATTCCGACAAGCAAGGTAATAGTTATTGCAATGAATGGAGGAACGCTGCCAAGATTTATAGCTACAAGGGTTGCCATCAAGGCTCCCATCACCATCTGACCTTCTGCACCTATATTAAATACTCCCGCACGAAAACCAAATCCTACTGCAAGTCCCGTAAGAATCAATGGAGTAGTTTTGACTATGGTGTTTGCTATAGCAGAACTTGAACCAAAAGCGCCCTTTAAAAGAATCGTATACGCTTCTATGGGGCTTTTACCTATCATTATTATGATCACTGATGCTATTAAAAGCGCGACTACAACGGAAACTATCGGAACGATGAAAGCCCAAAATCTTGGCAAAGCGGAAACTCTCACGATCTCACCTCTTCCAGCTTCTTACCAGCCATCATAAGTCCAACTTCTTCAACTGTTGTTTCTTCAGGACGCACTTCACCCATTATTTCTCCTTCGTACATAACGAGAATTCTATCAGAGAGCGAGAAGATCTCTTCAAGTTCCATAGAGATTAGTAAAATAGCAACATCTTGTTCTCTCATCTTAAGGAGGGTCTTATGTATGAACTCTATTGCACCAACATCTAGCCCTCTAGTTGGCTGAGCAACCACCATAAACTTTGGCTTTGCGTTTATCTCCCTTGCAACAACTAACTTTTGCTGATTTCCACCAGAAAAGTTTCCACCAAACATATTTATGTCTCTCGGCCTCACATCGTATTCCTCAAAAAGTTTTTTCGTAGTTTCGTATATAACTTGGTGATTCAGAAATCCTCTATTTGAATATGGATACCACCATTGTTGACCCAATATCATGTTGTAATATGCGGGGTATTGAACTATGAGACCATGTTTCAATCTATCCTCCGGTATGTGGGCAACCCCCATGTCCCTTAACCTTCTTGGATCGTATCCAGTTGCGTCCTGACCAAGTAAAGTGATTTTCCCCTTTTCTATTTTTCTCAAGCCAGTTATTGCTTCAACGAGTTCTGTTTGACCATTTCCAGCAACGCCGGCAATTCCAACAATCTCGCCAGCTCTAACCTTTAAAGAAACACCCTTAACCGCATCAAGTCCCCTGTTATCTTTGACCCAAAGATCCTCTGTTTCAAAAACAACCTCTTTTGGCTTGTGCGGCGGCTTTTCAATGCGCAATACGACTTCCCTTCCTACCATTGCTCTTGCTATTTCTACTTCATTGGTTTCCGAAGTTTTCAAATTGGCCGTAACCTTTCCTAGTCTCATAACGGTTATATTGTCTGAAATCTCCATAACCTCGTTCAATTTATGTGAAATAAAAATCATTGTTTTCCCAGCTTCTTTGAGTCTCCTCATAACATCAAAGAGTTCTTCTGTTTCTTGAGGAGTTAAAACTGCTGTAGGTTCATCAAATATCAATATCTCTGCACCTCTGTAAAGGGTTTTTAATATCTCAACCCTCTGCTGCATACCAACTGGTATATCTTCTATTTTTGCATCAACATCAACCAAAAGTCCATATTTTTCTGATAGTTCCTTAACTTTTTTTCTTGCTTCATTCAAGTCAAACAAAAATCCACTCTTTGTGGTTTCTGAACCAAGAACCACGTTTTCCGCCACTGTTAAATTATCAACGAGCATGAAATGCTGGTGCACCATGCCAATTCCGTTAGCAATAGCATCTTTAGGCCCTTTTAAATCAACTTTCTTTCCAAAGATATAAATCTCACCTTCATCGGGTTTTAAAAGCCCATAAAGCTGGTTCATCAGGGTAGATTTACCTGCCCCATTTTCTCCGACTATAGCGTGTATTTCACCTTTTTTAACAAACAAATCTACATGATCATTTGCTAAGACGCTTGGAAATCTTTTAACAATGCCTTTCATCACAACTGCGTAATCTTCGTAACTCAAAGCTTCCACTCTCCTTTCAAGAAGGGTAAAGCCGGGGAAGACTCCCCGGCCATTTTAACCCCAATTAGAATGGGAATTTGATTCTTGGAGCTTTGAATGTGTTGAGTTCCTCTTCTGTCTCTGGAATGTGGAATTTTCCAGATTTGATAAGAGTTTCAAGAACAGCAAGTTCTGCAAATACCTTGTTTGGAACCATACCTTTGGTGTATTTCATTGGACTGATGCTAACCCCTTCTTCTGCAAGTCCAAGAACTTTGTGTCCACCTTCAAAGGTTCCGTTGTAGGCCCATTTAACTGCATAGTATGAAGCCATGTCTACTCTCTTCATAGCGGAAGCGAGAACCGCTCCTGGAGCCATGTAATCCTGATCTGCGTCAACACCGATAGCAAAGAAGGCTTTCCCCTTGTCATAATAGTAGTCGATGAAATCAACGAGGCTCGGATTGGTTTTTCCAAGAAGTCCTGCAAACTTCTCTTTTGCGGCTTCGATGACTCCATTTCCACAAGCACCTGCAGCTGCAAAGATTATATCTGCACCTTCTGCGAATTGAGACATTGCAAGGTCTTTTCCTTTCTTTGGATCGTCGAAAACATTGGTGTATCCCTTAAGAACCTTTATCTCTTTTCCATGGAGAGCTGCATAAGTCTTAATTCCTGCTTCGTATCCGTATCTGAATCTTTCAACCGGTGGAATTGGAATTCCACCAATGAATCCAACAACTCCTGTCTTTGTCATAGCAGCAGCGACGTATCCAACCAAGAATGCAGATTCCTGTTCTTTAAATGTAAATGTGAGAACGTTTGGAAGCTCCTTACCTTCTGGAGGAACTATGTCTATACCTACGAACTTGGTATCTGGATACTGTGCAGCAACTTTAAAGAGAGCATCTGTCATCATGAATCCAACCGCAAAAACGAGATCGGCATCCTTAGCTGCTTTGGAAAGATTCGGTATGTAGTCAGCTTGCTCGTAAGACTGTATAACTTCGTAATCAATGCCAAGTTCTTGCGCAGCTTTTACGATACCATGCCATGTTCCATCGTTGAAGGACTTATCACCCAACCCTCCCGTGTCAGTGACCATGATGACTTTGAACGCCATTGCAGAGAGTGCAAAAAGCACTGCTAATGTTACCACTAAGAACTTTCTCATTCTCTCAACCTCCCTTTCTCAGATTTGGTAAAGATTAGGATCAATGAGTAAACCAGTAGTATCATTTGAATCCATGGTAAAAATACGAAATGCCCTTTTAAAATTATATCTGGTATAGCATATTCAACAAAAATCTTATGCGTCATGAAAAAGCTTATGACAGCAAAGGCTATTCCTAAAATCCCGTAAAGCTTTCGCCACGAGGATTTGATGAAATACGATGCTATAAAGATGAGCATAAAAATCAACGAAAGTCTCGCACTGGAATGTGCTTGAAGCGCTAGAACTGAAGGGCTGTAATACTTTCCTTCATATTTATCGAAAATCTTCTTAAATTCATCAAGCATCGTCTTTCTCCCTTTAAGCCTCTTTTCAAGAAAGACCCAAAAGTCCTTCCTTAAATCTTCATCTGAATACTTAGCAATTTTATCAGCAAGTTTTAAAGCTGATTTGAAAGCGTAGCTTTCTTTTCCTTTCTTCGAAGACAAAGCTTTACTTAATTCCCTACCAAAACGCGATTCAAGCTCTTCTTCAGAGAGCTTTCCCTTCTTTTCAAATTTTGCCCCATCATAAAGATCGTTCCTTAAAAGATCATAATAAGGTGATTTATGAAAATCAGCATGATTTTTCATGAGCAAATGCTCTGAAGAAACATAAGTTGGAGCAAATAAGCATATAAAAGCAAGAGCTCCTATTGCAAAATACAGCCATTTTTTCTTTATATTAACAAGATACAGAAGCATTACAAATAGGAATGTAAAAAATACGGCCAATGAGTAGATCAGCTCTTCTCCCATACTGTTGAAATTGGCAAGGAAGAGAATATAAAAGCTTTCAAAGGTTATAATTAAAAAGACCAGCAGATTTCTTAGGGAATGTATCTTCCAAGCGACGATAGCAAGTAATATATACACTAGGTACCTTATCCACCATAGATTATGATGTTTAGGTGTAGTCTTAACAATGGCAGAAGCAAAATCATCTTTCAAGCCATCGATATCACCAATGGCTTTTTTCTTAAGCTTGGCACTTTCTTGTTCAAGTAATTTGCTAAACTTTTTTGGATTTCCTTCTACTTGTGAAAGTCTATCTAAAATTTCGTTCATATCTTTAACTATATCTTCTCTGTTTAAAATTCCTTTCATTTCGTCAGGCGCTTTGTATCTGTAAAACCTATATATGCAGCTTCCGCCATCGCAAAGAGATTTATACTGCGGAATATCAAGTTTTATCGGTGGTTCAAGATCCGTTCCACCGAGGTAGTAAGCTATGGTGTGTTCTATCATTATTTCAGCATTTTCCTTCAAGTCCGACCATTCTATCTTCCTGATATTGTTTTCGACATAGTATTCATATATGTATTGAGCTGCTAATCTTATTTTCCACTCAAAATCCTTTTGATCTTTAAATATTTGATTTTTTAAGAATTCAATCGCCGTCTTTAGAACAGATTGAAAATCAAGTATGTTATCTTGATTATAGGCCTTTATGAAATCCCCTAATTTATCTTCTCCTGGATAAACTTTTACATACTTGCAACCAACGCAGGTTCTCTTATGAAGGCCTTTTATTTCAAATGGCAAAGGTTCATGAATCACCCCAAGATAATATCCTAGAGCATGAGTAAATACCATATCAAGATCGTCACTTGTATAAGAATTATAAAGGTTAAACGAGTAAGTCAAAGCAGCGCTATTCTTAATCAAGCTTTGCGTTACATTCATGTTCTTAAGATCAGCTTCAACATATGACAAAAATAGTGCCTTAGCAAAAAGTTCATTGAAGTCCATGACTTTTCTCTTAATCTCCAATGGCTTGGAAGCAAAAGCCTCCATCACTTTTTCCAAGCATTCCTTTTCTTCTTTTATTTTCTTTTTTCTTTCTTCCTCTTCATCTACAACCAACATGAAACCAAGGTCAATTTCTCCTTCACTTTCGCACAAAGAACCTATCCTGAAGGATTCATTTTCTGATAGTATCTTTCCCTCACTTCTTATAAGGGCCATTAGAAAGTAGGGAAGATCAAGAGCTGTTTCTCTCTTATCAACACTACCAACCATCTTTATTTTGTAAAATCTATAAAGTGAAAGATCACCAAGTTGCTCCTTCACATACTTAACAAAAGGAATTGTCGGATTTTGACTATTGTAATCCTCAACCATTGAATTATAAATACTAATAACATCTTCCGTGTTAAGGTATGTTGCAAAAGATACCACGGTAAATAGCAATAATAGTGATATCAACAAAAGCCTTTTCACAAATACAACCTCCCCAACTCGTTCTTTGAGGGTTTTATTATATCAATCTTCTATCCGATTATACAAGATTCTCAGTAGCTTGAGAAAATCCTAATATATATTTCATAAATTTTCTTTGAGAATTCTTTATCACCTTTTATAACTATAGCGTAGAATCTATCCCAAAGGATATAGAGTTTCTCTGACTTCTTTTCTATCTCCATCATACCTCCGCTTATCGATTCTGCATATTTCTTTATAAAAAATGCGTTTTTAAGAGCAATTCCCTCAAAAAACATCCTACTTTTCAATGTAGAATTGAAAAAGCCTGCATAAACGACTGTGCTTTTGAACCTTTCTTGATAAAACGCAGCTGCTCCATCATCAACCTTAGTGCCTAAAATCTCATCCACTTTCTCCAAAGTTACCAAATCATAAAATTCCGCCGGTTCTGATGCAAGCATATTTGGTGAAAGATTCTGAGGAATTCTAAATTCCATTTGCATAGAGCAAGAAGACAACAAAAGCACCGTTGAAATGAGACTTACCGCGAGGAGCTTTTTCATTCCTCTTCCTCACCAACCTTTAGAAGGGCAAGGAAAGCCTCTTGCGGTATTCTCACATTTCCTATCTCCCGTAGCTTTTTCTTTCCTTCCTTTTGCTTTTCCAAAAGTTTCATCTTCCTTGTAACATCTCCACCATAACATTTTGCAAGAACATCTTTTCTCAGAGCCTTTATATCGCTCCTTGCTATTATTCTTCCTCCAGCTTTCGCTTGTATTGGTATCTGAAACTGATGACGGGGGATTAGGTCCTTGAGTTTTTCTACAACCTTCCTTGCCATGGTATAAGCTTTCGACTTGTGAACGATGAAAGCAAGGGCATCTACGGGCTCTTTGTTCACTAATATCGTAACTTTAACAAGATCGGACTTTCTATACTCTAAAAATTCATAGTCCATAGAAGCGTATCCCCTGCTCAAAGCTTTCATCCTGTCAAAGAAATCGAAGATTATCTCAGCAAGAGGTGCTTCGAACTTAAGTATAACTCTATCTTTTCCAGCGTTTTCTGTGGTGTAAAGTATTCCTCTTTTTTCTACTTGAACAAGGTTAATCATGTTTCCCATATACTCACCAGGGGTTATTATGGACAAATCAACAAAGGGTTCGTATATCTCTTCGATTTTATCTTCCTCTGGAAATTTAGCAGGGTTTGTTATTTCAACCGTCTCACCATTTTTAAGCTTTACCTTATACATAACATTAGGTGCTGTAAGGATGACAGCAAGCCCAAACTCTCTTTCTATCCTTTCTCTTACAACATCCATGTGAAGAAGCCCTAAAAAACCTACTCTAAATCCAAATCCAAGAGCTGGTGAATTATCAGGCTCAAATGTTAAAGCAGAATCATTTAACTTTAGCTTCTCGAGAGCTTTTCTCAGCTCTTGATAATAATCTGGAAGCCCTGGGTACATTCCAGCGTAAACCATTGGCTTTATATCCTTATAACCCGGAAGAGGCTCATCTATAGGATCCGATTGAAGTGTAATCGTATCACCAACACGCGCTTGAGAGACCTCTTTTATACCTGCAATTATGTACCCAACTTCACCCGCCGATAAAACCTCACCCGGTTTCATAAAGGGAGTGAAGTACCCAACTTCATCAACTTCGTATGCACTGCCGTTTGACATCGTTATTATCTTGTCCCCCCTCTTCACTGTGCCAGAAAACACTCTGACAGAAACCACAACTCCTCTGTATTTATCATAACGGGCATCAAATATAAGAGCGGCTAACCTGTTTTCATCCTTTATCTCAGGCGGTGGAACCCTATCTACAATCGCTTCAAGGAGATTCTCTATTCCTACACCCTCTTTTGCACTAACCTTTAGAATTTCCTCTTCATCCACCCCCAAGAGGTCTATTATCTGAAGTGATGTTTCCTCAATATTCGCATTTGGAAGGTCTATCTTGTTGATAACAGGAATTATTTCAAGATCATTTTCAATGGCGAGGTACGTGTGGGCAACCGTCTGGGCTTCCACACCCTGCGAGGCATCAACTAAAAGAATCGCTCCTTCACAAGCTGCCATGCTCCTTCCAACCTCGTAAGAAAAGTCAACATGTCCCGGAGTATCTATTATATTTATCTCATAAACATTCCCATCTTTTGCTTTGTAATATATCTTCACAGGCTGGGCTTTTATTGTAATTCCTCTTTCTCTTTCTATGTCCATCATGTCAAGGAATTGATCTTTCATCTGGCGCTGATCAACCGACTTTGTACATTCCAAAATTCTGTCTATCAAAGTTGTTTTTCCATGATCAATATGGGCTATTATGCAAATGTTTCTTATAAGCTTTGGGTCGTACACTCTCTCACCTCTCTTTTATCTCTCTAAAGCTGAATTCTACCATGAATTTTACTGTATGCTTTGAACCTTCTTGTGAGATTTTCGTCATTTTACTTTGGAAAAGCAAAGCAAGGCAATGTACAATTATACACGGAAAAGGGGGTGAAACAATGAAAAGAGTTAAAACAGGAATCAGAGGAATGGACGAAATATTAGGTGGAGGTATACCGGAAAGAAATGTAGTGTTACTCTCTGGAGGGCCGGGAACAGGAAAAAGCATATTTTCACAACAATTTATTTATAACGGGCTTACAATGGAAGAACCTGGAGTATATGTAACGTTGGAAGAACATCCTTTGCAAATTCTTAAAAATATGGAAGCTTTTGGATGGGACGTTTCTGAGTTTGAAAAGGAAGGTAAATTTGCTATAGTAGATGCCTTTACCGGTGGAATAGGAAGCTATGCAGAAAAAGAAAGATATGTTGTTAAAGATCCTGATGATGTTAGAGAGCTCATAGATGTTTTGAGAAAAGCAGTTAATGAGATAAAGGCCAAGAGGGTAGTAATAGATTCTGTAACCACGCTTTATTTAACAAAACCTGTTGCAGCAAGAAGTGTTGTTTTCCAGCTAAAGAAAGTTTTAGCAGGGCTCGGATGCACCTCTATATTCGTAAGTCAGGTTTCCGTTGATGATAGAGGGTTTGGTGGCCCTGGTGTTGAGCACGGAGTTGATGGAATTATAAGACTTGACCTTGATGAGATAAATGGAGAGCTTAAAAGAAGTCTTATAGTTTGGAAAATGAGAGGAACTGCTCACTCAATGAAAAGACACTTCTTTGAAATAACTGACAAAGGGATAATTGTAAAGGGGGTGGAATGATGAAACTCAATTTCAGCCCACTTGGAAAAGAGGAAATTCACCAGCTTGAAACAGCTCTTCTTATAGGAAGTCTATTTAGGCCTGAGGTTATGGAAGAGATAAGGACCTCATCTGAAAGGCTCACATGGGTTGATTCACTGGCAGTAGCAGCCGGTGCTCTTGCAAGGAGTAAAGCGGGGATGAGCGCTCAGGAGATAGCTGATGAGCTTGGAAGAACTCAGCAAACTATAAGAGAACACCTCAAAGGCGAAACAAAAGCTGGAAAAATCGTTGCAGAAACCTACGAACTTTTGAAAAGTGGAGAGCTTGACCTAAACAAGCTTTTCATCCAAACAGAACCAATAAAACAAAAACTTGAAAAAATCAGAGATGAGCTGGACGAAATAATAGGGATGTTATGAAAAAAGCCCCACCTCCATAAGGTGGGGTTTTATGCCTGTGATTTTAGAATTTTTGCATGGAGGATATAAATGCCTTTACGAGCAGATTTTTTGCTAACTTCTTTCTATACTCCGCTGATGCTCTCACATCGGTTATCGGATTTATTCTTGCTTGATATTTCAAGC
>JAMOOR010000007.1 GCA_027065235.1 Thermotogaceae bacterium
GTAATCATTCACAAGTTTATCCAGATAATTCTCGAGATCCCTGATGATCTCCACCTCTTATCCCCCCTCCTGTTAAATTTGAACTGCTTTTGTCTTATATGATATCATAAAATCCTAAAAAGAAGCCTATATTAATACAGCAAAGGAGGGATCTCTGGTGAAAAAAGTTTTAACGTTGACAGTTGTACTTCTAGTAGCCGTTTTGTCGCTCTCCACCATAAAGGTCTGGTTTTCCTGGGAAGGTGAAGATGCATTCAAAAAACTAGCTAAAGAATTCACAAAAGAAACAGGCATTAAAGTGGAAGTAAATTACGTAAGAAAAACGGAAGAAAAGCTTATGACAACCGCAAGAAGCTCTTCCAAGTTTTTACCAGACCTTGTGTTGATAAAAAGTGATAACCTTATGTCTATAATAGACTACTTGCAGCCTATCAATGGAGATTTTCTTTCAAAACTATCCGACAAATCAAAAAAAGCTTTCACATATGAAGGGAAAATTTACGCCTTGCCATTTTACTTCGACATCGGTGGAGTGATACTTTACAATAAAGACATCGTCAACGTACCAAAAAACGCTTCCTTCGAGCAACTTGTAAGAATAGCTAACGATGCCAAGGTAAAACGAGGATTTTTAGTACCAATATATGGTACATACTTTTATCCAATATTCTACAGAGCTTTTAACCACAATCAACTCGTTCTGGATAAAAACTTCACATTTAAAGATAAAGCCACAAGAAAGACTTTGGAATTTTATATAAAGCTCTTCCATGAAATTAGAAACCTCCCTCTTGATAGAAAGGGTTTAACATCCGCATTCATGAGAAGAGAATCCGGAATAATAATGATAGGAAGCTTCATGATACCAGTTATGAAGAAAAAGAAGATAAATGTAGGTATAGTCGACGTTCCATATATAGAAGCTGCTGGGGAATATCTATCAGCAAATCTCGATTACAAAGGATTTGCTGTACCAAAAGGGAAACTTTCAGAGGAAGTCAAGAAATTCTTAGAATTCCTAAGCAAAAAGAGCATTCAAGAGGAATTTTGCAGTGGACTTTACAAATTCCCATCCAATGAAAAAGCTTTCGAAACCTTGAAAGACTACGACGAAATATTTGAAAAGATCTACGAATACAACAAATATGCTCAGCCTCTTCCAGTAACCAAGCTAACAGGACCATTTTACGAAGCGGTTCATACAATGCTCTCAAGGCTTATAAGTGGTGAAGAGGATATAGACAAGCTTACCGATGCTGCGGAAAAAGTAATAGAACAATGGCGCTAATATGGTTGATATTGGGAGGGGTTTCCCTCTCCCTTGTCCTTTTCTACAAATTCGTTCCTTTAATCTGGGCAGCATTTTACACATCCCCAAAGGAAATGGCACTTGCTATAAGTGATCCTGCTTTCATATACTCATCTCAGATAAGCTTCTTGTGGGCTATAGCTTCATCGACACTTTTGATATTTTCTGCGCTTTTAATCTCATGGTACTTGAGAAATAAAAGGAAGCTCCTTTACTTTGTAATATTCATACCTTGGGCAATTCCAATGTATCTAGCAACTCTATCTTTAAGATTTTCAATATATGGAATTGGTGGAGAATCCATAGTTTCACAAATTTTAAAATTAAACGTCAACATAACAACAGATCACATTGCTTCATTCTTATGGACACTTTTTGTAAACAACTGGATATATCTTCCCATAATAACCCTATCTTTCCTTGCAACGATCGATGAGATACCCGGCGAAATCTTCGAAGCAGCAAAACTGGATGGTGCCAAAGAAAACGACCTTCTATTTAGCATAGCTCTCCCTCACCTTACGCCAGCAATTTCTGGCTGGTTTTTAATGTATTTTGTCAAATTCTTCCATTCCTTCACCGTTCCATTCTTATTCGCTGATGGAGGAGCGCCTATAATGAACGCAGTAACGAAATGGGGAGGCTTCGGAAACTTATACACGCTCGGCGTTCTAAACTACAAAGTATTCTCACTCTCTCAAAATCTTGAAACCGTCGTCGCTTACTCGATAGTAAGCGTTCTTATCGTATTCTTTATCACCTCTTTTTGGTTCTTTAGGGATAAAGAAAAAATCATAAGAGTTATCGGTTTTCTCTTTTTCATGTTCTGGTATCTTATAGACAAAAATCCCTTAGAAATTGTCCTCAGCTTCGCATTTTTACTGCTCAGAAACGACCTTCTCCTTGCCCTAATTTATTCTGCAGCGTTCATATTATCACAGTTCAAATCCATACCATCAGGAATTGCTCTCATTTGGCTTTTAACGAGAATAAAACCGCTCAAAAAAGAAAAACTTTGGCATCTTAGAGGTATTCTTAAACCTTCGTTCTATGCGGTATTCGTTTATATATCTCTTTTTTCACTTGCGGTGGTAGTTTCATTATTCCTGACCGCTTTCACCGATTATCCAGACATGCTATCGGTAACCCAGTTTTCCCTCAAACCTATAAAAGATGTAATAGACGATGGGTACCTATCCTACCTAAAAAATTCCTTTATCCTAGCCTCCCTCGTATCCATAATTTCTCCATTCATTTCTCTTCCTGTCTCATTCTGGCTATCCAAAGGCAGAGAATGGATCATGCAGTTTTTCATTCTCCTTCAAGCGATATCCGGTTTTCATCTTCTTGTTCAGATATTTAGCATATATTCCAAATTGAATCTTCTCGATTCACTCCTAGCTGTTGTGCCCCTTATAACTGCCAACGTGATCCCTCAAATTATCATCATACAAAGATCCTTTATATTGGACTTTCCAGAAGAACTTAAAGATCTTTCCATACTACTCGGAGGAAAGAAGCTCCTTTACAGAATCGTGCTTCGATACTCCATACCCATAATCCTTGTAACATCGCTCATAGGCTTTACCGGTGGATGGAACGCCTTCCTGGCACCACTCATACTCATATTCTCAGAAAATAAATACCCCACCTCTGTCAAGCTTTTCGACTATGTTGGCAGTGTATGGGACAAATACCCCGAATGGAATCTCTTCGGTGCTGGTGCCTTTATCAATGTAATAATAATACTAGCTGTTTTTATGTTAAATAGATACCTCTCAAAGAAAATAGAAGTGATAAAATAAAGAGCAAGGAGGAGAAAGTAGGTGGAAGAATACAGAAGACTTATAAGAAAATTCGTCATCACTGGTGTTCTTGTGGGAGTTGTTTTCATATCGGGAGCCATAGGTTATTGGATTCTTGAAGGTTGGCCCTTTCTCGATTGTATGCTCGAAAGCGCCATAACAATCTCTACCGTAGGATACGGTATACCAGATGACATAAAACCTGCAACAAAAGTCTTTAGCATGCTTCTAATATTTGCGGGTATAAGTGTTGTACTTTACGGAATTTCCGCCCTTACCCAGTTTATAGTTGAGGGAGAGATTAACAAGTATCTTCAAGCAAGGAGGAGATTGAAGATGATAGAAAAGCTCAGGAACCATCACATAATAGTTGGTGCTGGAAAAACTGGGAAACACATTATCTCGGAATTCATAAAGAGAAACAATCCTTTCGTTGTAATAGATAGAGATGAATCCAATATAAAGAAGTTGGAGGAGTTTTTCGATAAAGAATTCCTATACATAGTTGGCGATGCCACAGAGGAAGACATCCTTCTTCAAGCGGGTATAGATAGAGCAAAATCCCTCATAACAACTCTTCCCGATGACACAAAAAACGTATTCGTTGTTTTAAGCGCAAGAACCTTGAACCCAGCACTGAACGTAATCTCCAGAGCATCCGATATAGAAACCATGAGAAAACTACTCTACGCTGGCGCCACCAGTGTAGTAGCAACGGCAGAACTTACAGGAGTAAGAATGGCTATGATGGCTACAAACCCTGGCCTTATTTCCTTTCTCGATGTCGTAACCTTCTCCGGTGAAGAAAGCCTAAGACTTGAAGAATTTGTTGTTAAAAAAAATAGCTACCTTGCCAACAAGAAGTTATCAGAGATAAAATTGCCCCAATCCCATAATCTTATAGTTATATCGATAAGGAAAAGGGGTTCTCACATATTCAATCCAACCGGTGACACCATGGTGGAAGTTGGAGACAGATTGGTGGTTCTCGGGAAAAAGAAAGATATAGAGGAATTCTCCAGATTCTTAGAAAGTGAGGCTATACAAGGTCAAAGCCAAGTTACATAATTTCCGCAAAAAAATAAAATGCGCCGCACACCCACCCTCGACTTTCCCAGACCGGGGCGTACCCTCCTTCCAGGCTCCGGCCGGGCTGGCCCACGGCACCCGGGAAATCCCGCTTATGGCTGCTCCCTCCCGGGCCTGACCAGGTTCACGGGCTCCCGTCGCGTGGGACCCGACCTTCACTGCCCTTCCGGAAGGCCGTTTCCCGACCTGAGAAGCCTCAGGTGGGAATTCAGCCCCGCATATGGCGGATTTCGGGTTCAGGGGACCGCCGACCCCCCGCCTAGTGCGGCGCAAAAGTATTATGCCATACTATATATTAACATTCAACAACAAAACCAATTTCTCGCAAAGAGAAGAGCATATATGCTATGCAACTGCCATGAACCTACTTTTGTAAATCTTCTCTATAGCGTTTACATCTAAAAGGGCTCCTTGCGGTATACTTTTTCCAAAACCATCGTACCTGTAATATACCTTTTTCACCCCTCCGTTCTTCTGAATAAATCCTAGCTGGGAAAAAAGCTCAAAATCCTCAGAAAGACTAATCAGTGCA
>JAMOOR010000008.1 GCA_027065235.1 Thermotogaceae bacterium
ACCCGTAAAAGGCTCTATGCTTCCTTGAATGAAATTTTCTGAAAGTATTTTGAAATTAAACTCCTGACAACTCAGATCAGCTGCTAAGAGATGAGAAGTCAGGTGATTTCCTTTTTCAAGAATCAGGACTACTTCATCATTTATTATCTCTGCTCTGATTCCTCCAAGAGCTTTACTATTATCATCCTCCCTGAAATATTTAACCTTAACCCTTCCCCATCCATATCCTGTCTCTCCACCGAGACGAATTGAGTCAAAAACCTTTTTTAAGCTAATTTCATCTTTAGCCAAACAAAGGATCACATCGTCCTTTCTAAAATTGATTTTCTCAATTCCAATTTCACTCTTATAATTAAGCTTTTTCACCCACAAATCCCCTATTAGATAAACATCCTTATTATGCCTTGTTTTCGGTGCAATGAATTCGATTTCATAAAGCTCTCCTTCCTCTGTTGCCTTTCGGTTATAGTCAATGGGCTGTCCCATATAACCGAATTTGAAAAGATAATCAAAATCATCGTGTTTCCATGGAAAATAAGGCTTTTCGCCATCCAACGAAGGCCAAAGGTAACCAAAGCGGATGTTCTCATTAAGGAAATTACCAACTTTTTCATATATTTTTGGATTGCTTCCAAAGTAATCTCTCGTAATCCTTGCAGTAAGAGCACCCCATAGGGTTTTGCCAGGCACATATTCACGGGTTTCCATAAGATTGCGAGATTTCCGTTTTCCTATATGAAGAGGTGAAAGAAGCTTTAAAATTATACGATAGTGAATGAAGCTCATGCAATTTTCCCCTCCTCGCTTCTTTTAGATAGTATATGCTTTTGCGTGGAATCGCACATAAATCAAAATTTGTTCCCACAATTCCCGCACGAGCAATAATTTTTTAAGATCACTTGTAATTTCAGAAACAACACGGAGTATCTCAGTTTTTGAAACGTTAACTTCACCAAATTTTTTCTCTGGCCAGAAATTTTCATACCTAGGTAAATTTTCAATAAATTTTTCAGGATTTAGTAATGTATAAAGCCATGAAATTATTTCTGTTGCGCATCTTTCCTCTGGCGACATTTTATCTTCAGAGTCTTCTTTTCCACTTCTGCTCATAAGAAAAAGCATTGCAGCATAAATACCCTGAGATTGCAGAACACCAAGAGTTTTTGTTGCTATGTTTTCAAGGTCATCTTTTTTAACAATCTTAGTGGATTTACCATCTTCATTCAAAACTTTTCCGACAATTTCTGAAATTTTTTGTGCAGTCATGGATGCTATGTAATCAAGATTAGGACTTTTCATCTTTTCCCTCCTATATCTTCCTTAACTCTCCAACAATCAATGTTTTTAATCCGCCCAAATCCTCTTGTGCCCATACCACCGATACCAAGATGCTCTGCCCATTCAAGACCAAAGTTGACAATGTCTATCGGAGCATTCCAATTTAAACTTTTCATAACGTTTTTGAGCGCCTCGTAAGACCTTTGAACTTTTTCCCAATATTCATCTTTTCTTTTAGCAAACTCAGCTTCACTTTCATCCTTATTTTTAATCGGACGCTTGTTGATATATCCTAACTTTTTCAAGACACTCTCAACCTCGATCTCATTTTCAGTAATTTCCGCAGGGAGAGAAATCTCTTTAACTTCTTCATAAAGTTCTTCCCATATCTTCTTTGATGGAAATGCATTTCTGAAATCATCCACTACCACATCAAACCAAAGAAATGTTGCTCTTGGAATAGCTTCGTAGGTAAAAAGTGCACCTTCCTCTGCTGCGCCGGTTTCAGGGTTTATGGCTACTGAGGTGCGCACTTCGAGGTTTGAATTAACGATTTGAGAAAAGAGGTTTGAAGAAACAAGGACTATACGATCTTTAACAGGCTCTGGCAGTTTATTTTTTAAATCATCTTGAGGAGTCCAATTTCCTTCTTTTTTTAGCATTAACCACCCAAGATTTATAAAATCCCCATCAGTAAGACCACTCCATTTAGCTCTGTTCTCTTCGACAGAAGTATTATTGCTAAAACCGGCATCTCTTAATGCCTCAGCACTCGTTACCCATACAGGACCGACCATTGAATATACTGGAAAGAGTAAGATTCTGGCGTCCATAATCGAGACAACACCAGAGAAAGAGTCTTTGCTTCCTTTGCTGTAGCCAAAAGTATAGCATATAGGACATTTTTGAAGTCCACAGTGATTGCTATGCTCAGTCTGTCCCTGTCCTGCACACCGTAGTTTTCCATATCTTCTTGCAGCATAAGCCCTAATAGCACCGTGAAGAGCAGTAGCTGGAATCTTGGGAAGTTTTGTTCCTGGTTCTCTGACGATTGTATTATCCACACGCCCCAACATCATTCCGCCAGTTCCTATATGAACAGGGTCAGTGGTCATAATTAAAAACCTATAAGTTTCAGGCATTTTTTACCTCCATTAGGTATTATTCTTTAACTTCCAGTTTTTCCTTCATTATGTGATGGAAAAGATAAACTGCATCGGTAAAATAGCCGTAAACTGCCATATCTGTAAGCCATTTAAGCTTTGCCTTGAATTTATCCTCAGTATTACATTCAGGATCATCCTGACTCCATTTCCACTGCCATTGTGCGTTCACAAACAAATCATGACAAAATTTTTTAAAACTTTCATTTTTTAAAGAATCTTCAGCTTCACTAAACCACTCCTCACGCTTTGTCTCTATTATTTCTCTGAGGGAGAATATTTGGGTAGAACCTAGGCGTGGCTTTTTTACTTTATCTTCCAGATGCTTTGGAATTTTTGCAATAAAATTCCAAATTTTTTCAAGAATTCCAATTTCATCCAGAAAATAAGGTCTTGTCAATAAATCTTTACGCCTGCCTTTACAATCATAGGCAATTTCAAATCTGCGAGCATTAGTTTCAAGAAATTCAAAATCAAAGGTAGCTGGGGTAAAATAGATTTTATCACCACACTTCAGTTCACCTGCATGGACAAGCCAGGAATGATTTGAGTTCCAAGGATTTTTAGCTTTGTAGTAACGATTACGGTCAGTTGGCTCATTTAAGGATTTAAGAAACACATAAGGATACCAGCGATCTTCAGTCTGTCCATCACCCATAACAGCGGGAATATACCATGTTAAAGTGCGATTTCCTTGCTTAAGAAGAATTTCAAACCATTCCTTAAACTGACCGTTTTGGTCTTCATGCAAGCTTTCAGGAAGTTTATCTCCTCTTTCAACAGACTTTCGAGCTTGATTTACAACTTCCCATTGCTTATCGTTCCATTTTTGTTTTAGCATCCTTCTGCCTGCATCCAAGATTGCTCTAAGCGGCATCTTACGATAGGCATATACAACACCGATATGTAAGGGCAAGCGATTTCTGACTTTGCCCATCTCCCTTTCATATTTAGCCTTGATAGCTTTCACAACTTCAAATGCCTTATCTGCTGGGATGATTGCCATAAAAACCTGTGGCTCTGCAAGAATGGGGATTAGAGGAATGTAATTGTTTTCCAGATACTGAACACCGCTTTCCTTTGAAATAGTAAAGGTAGCTACAGGACGGCCCGGACGTCCATATTCAGATGGTTCGTAAACAGATACACCAACTTGCTCTTTTTGTAGCAACCAGATGAGATCACGGAATGACTGACCATATACATTGTCCAGATAGTCCAAATTCTCAACCACCCAAAAGCCACCACGATATTTTTCTGGAATATTTACATCATCGTCCGGCACCCAGAGCACAGCCACTTTACGGTGCTGAATTTCTATTTCGTAGGCGTGATATGGAAGAATACGGTTCTTTTCCTTTAGTTCTACTATTCCTTTAAGGAAAATGCGGGAGCGCTTTTTGTTAATAACTTGACCTATTAAGGATTTAGCCAAGTCTTTCTCATCCGTAGGAGCAACTTCTTGCCAGAATTTCCGTGTGGTTTCCCATATACGGCGAAGGCGAGCAAAGGAAGGATTTTTTGCTACTTTATCCGCTGTATGTCCGTTCTGATCATTTGGGGTTCGTACTGCAAGAGTGCGCACTAATGTCCCATCCAGCCAGTGAGTTAAGTCAAAGGTGCTAACAAGAAGGGCTATACGACCGTTTTTATCAGCCACCTCATCGATCCAGATGGTAGCCATTGAACGACCAATATTGACTGCCCACTGTTTTGCTCGACCTTCCCGACGCTTCTCACAGACATCACACATCTTGCGACGTTGATACCTGTGAGATGGTTCCTGAGGACGCAGACCGCAAATGGTGCAGCGCTCCTGGGGTTCTGGGAGCTTGCACCACTGCTTGGCAACCCATTGGGGATCAGATTGAAGTGCTGGCGTTTCTTTAAGGTGTTTCTCTATGGGCGGTAACTTGGACTGGCCGTCCCAAGGATCCTTGTCTAAGCAAAACGCTGGTACAATTTCACCTTGCAAAGCCAAATGCTGATCGTTCCGCACTGTTCCTCCACAGAATTGCTCCATAATAAGTTCTCTGAGAGTTTGAGAATTACGCTCCGAATCTGTTAGCTCCAAAAGATTGTGAATATCTGGCACAACAAAGACAGGGCCGTTTTCGTCTCGATAGACTTCCAAAGCTAAGGGATACTCTACTTCCAGTAGATCCTGGACTTTATTCCACGCATCTTTGAGCAATTCTTGTCGGACCTTTATATCTGGGATAGAAGGTGCAGAGAGGAGGTATTCCAAACCGTTGGTGC
>JAMOOR010000009.1 GCA_027065235.1 Thermotogaceae bacterium
CAAGATGCAAAGTCTTTGCCACAATGGTTGCAGGAGAGTGGGTATACTACGATGGAGAATTTCCTACGATTAACGAATGGGAAGTTTTAAGCAAATTTGAAGCCCTCTCCAAAAAACTTCTGGAGGTGGAGTAAATGAATTTCTGGGATAGAGAGAAAGAAATTAAGGATTTGAGAAGACACATTGAGTCAGAGCCAAATTCTATACCCTTCGTATATGGCCCAAAATCTTCTGGTAAATCAACATTGCTTGACTATGTGATAAAAGAAATAAAGAAAGAAAAGAAACTCCTTTTTGCAAAAAAATACCAAATCTATTGGTTTGATCTTAGAGGAAAGTTCCTTCCAAATTATGAAAGTGCTATAGAAATTTTCTTTTCTAAACAAAAGAAAACCTCAAAAATCCAAAAAGTCCCTGCAATAAAGCTTCAGGAACCAGTATTCAAACTATTCAAAGCGTCTGCTGCTATATCCAATGAAGGAGTTGATGAAATAGCAGCAAAAGAGATTTTGGAGGGTGGAAGATGAAGCTGTATTTGACTTTTTTAGCAGCGGCAATAGTTTTGATGCTTGTTAAGGGGGCTGCACCTTTAACGTTTGTTCCTTTTGTGCTAATCGTCTTGGGATTCTATGTTCTTATAAAAGGCGCAGATGTTCTTGTCGAAGGCTCCGTTGCAATTGCAGAAAGAATGGGAGTTTCAAAGCTTTTCATCGGTCTTTCGTTGGTGGCTATCGGAACAAGTGCGCCGGAGTTTGCAGTATCCTTAACATCGGCGATAAAAGGTGTGGGTGGGATAGCCGTCTCAAATGTTGTGGGAAGTAATGTGGCAAATATATCACTTTGTCTGGGGGTTACCTTGCTTTTTGGAAGTCTTGCTGTGAAGAACACAACAAAAAAAGTGGAAATGCCGTTTCTTGTTTTAGTTTCACTTTCCTTCTTTGCGATGCTTTTGAGAAGAAAACCTGCAACAGTTGACTGGAACGACGGCATTGTTCTGCTTTCGATTTTTGTTATATATATTTATTACCTCATAAACATGGCAAAAAGCGATATGGAAGAGCTTAAGAAGAAAGAAGACATAAATGTAAAAAAAGCTATTTTCATGGTTACTTTTGGGCTAATTGGAGTTGCACTTGGTGGAGACATGACGGTCGATTCTATCGTTGAAATAGCAAAGATGTTCCATCTAAGTAACTCTCTTTTTGCTTTAACTGTAGTTGCAGTTGGTACATCGCTTCCAGAGCTTGTTACCTCGGTCACGGCGGCGAATAAGGGTCATACTGACATGTCAGTGGGAAACATAGTGGGTTCGAATATAATGAACATACTTTTAATAATAGGTGTATCATCTATCGTTGGTAGAAGGTTGGTTGTGGATGTAGGCATGTATTGGGTAGATGCTACATTTTTACTGCTTACAAGTGTTGTTTTAGCAATAATGGCATCGAAGGGAAAGCTTAAAAGATACGATGGTGTGATTTTATTGATTATTTATATAAGCTACATTTCTTTCGTTCTATGGAGGAGGTGAATAAGTTGGAAGGAACAACGATAATAGCTGTGAAAAAAAATGGAGAAGTCGTTATTGCTGGTGATGGTCAGGTTACCTTAGGGAATACAGTTTTGAAAGGCACAGCTGTTAAAATAAGGGAACTTGGAGATGGAAAGGTTGTAGCTGGTTTTGCAGGATCCGTAGCCGATGCCCTGACTTTGTTTGAAAGGTTCGAAGGAAAGTTGAAACAGTGGGGAGGTAATGTACTGAAAGCTGTCGTTGAACTTGCAAAGGAATGGAGAACGGACAAAGTCTTAAGAAGGCTTGAAGCTTTTTTACTTGTTGCTGATAAAGAAAACATATACCTCGTTTCTGGAAGCGGAGAAGTTCTGCAGCCGGACGATGATGTGATGGCCATAGGTTCAGGTGGGCCTTATGCTTTAGCGGCAGCAAGGGCGCTGTTGAGACATACCGACTTGTCAGCGGAGGATATAGCAAGGGAAGCGATGAAAATAGCTGCCGAAATATGCATTTACACCAATGAGAATATAACTGTAAAGAAGGTGGGAAAATGATGAATATTGAGGAAATGACTCCAAGGGATATTGTAAAAGAATTAGATAAATACATAATCGGGCAGAATGAGGCAAAAAAGGCTGTAGCAATTGCTATGAGGAATAGGGTTAGAAGACAACGCCTTCCAGAAAAATGGCAAAAGGAGATATTGCCAAAGAACATCTTAATGATAGGACCAACTGGTGTTGGAAAAACCGAAATAGCAAGAAGACTTGCGAAGCTCTCAGGATCGCCTTTTGTAAAGGTTGAAGCAACGAGGTTCACAGAAGTTGGATATGTTGGAAAGAATGTTGATTCCATGATAAGAGATCTTGTTGGGATAAGCGTGAATATGGTTAAGTCCGAAGAAATGGAAAAAGTAAAGGAAAGAGCAGAAAGAATGGCGGAAGAAATGATAATAGATTACATCATGGGTATAAGAAGGAAAAAACCTGCAAATATCTTTGAAATGTTTATGGGGCCACAGAAGCCTCCACAGCAGCAGGAGATAGTCGTAGAAGATGACTCCAGAAGGGAGGAAGTAAGAAAGGCCTTAAGATCCGGTGAGCTTGATGAAAAAGAGATCGAAATAGAAGTGGAAGAAGCAGCCGTTCCTGCGCTTATGATGGGTGGGGGAGGCGAATTTGAAGATCTTGGAATAGACCTTGGAAATATCTTTGGAAATCTCCTCCCAAAAAGAAAGAAGAAAAGGAAAGTAAAAGTGAAAGAAGCAAAAAAAATACTAACTCAGATGGAAGCAGAAAGGCTGATAGACATGGACAAGGTAATTCAAGAGGCTTTAGACAGAGCGCAACATAGAGGAATAATCTTCATCGATGAGATAGATAAAATAGCTTTTAATGGTGGATCCGGTTCAGGTCCAGATGTATCAAGGCAAGGGGTTCAAAGAGACCTCCTTCCAATCGTGGAAGGCACCACGATAATGACAAAATACGGACCTGTAAGAACTGACTTTATTCTTTTTATAGCTGCTGGAGCTTTTCACATGAGCAAGCCGTCAGATCTTATACCAGAGCTTCAAGGGAGGTTCCCAATAAGAGTTGAACTTGATCCTCTGACGAAAGAGGACTTCGTAAGAATTCTTACAGAACCAGAAAATGCAATAACAAAGCAGTACAAAGTCCTCCTTGAAACTGAAGGTGTAGAGCTTGTATTCACAGAAGATGGTGTTGATGAGATAGCTTCTGTTGCCTTTGATCTGAATCAACGCCTTGAAAATATTGGTGCAAGAAGGCTTTACACGGTTATGGAAAAGGTCTTAGAAGATGTTTCATTCTACGCTCCAGATATACCAGATAAAAAAGTGGTTATAGATAGAAAATATGTGAAAGCAAAGGTGGAGAACATCGCAAGGGACGAAAATCTGAGTTCTTATATATTATAAATCTAAATTCAGTATACTAAGTCGCTGTTAAAACCCTGTCTTCAGCAGGGTTTTTCTATTTTAATGCTTCCATATTTCGCAGGTGAGCATCTATTGTTCCTTTAAAATCCCTTTTGATTGTTTCATTAATTGAGTGTTATTTCTAGTTAACTCGACTCTTGCGCAATTTCTGTAAAACTCTTGCTTTAACATGGGAAGGACACTTATCTAGTGTTGTTCTTTTAATTTAATATTACCTCTTCTTGCCAGAAAATTACATTTACTTGCCAATTTTTACCAATGGTGCTACTGCTGTCGATATTTATAATGTGAGTTTGTCATAAATTAGACGGGTGCAGGCCTGCAAGCACATACAAGACAACGTAACTATTCATAGTCGACTAATTCAGCTATGTGTTGTATTATACTTTGTGGGCTATTAACATCGAATTTTACAGGAGGTGAGCGATAAGATGTATGCAGAAATTGTGAATATTGTTGCAAGAGAGGTTTTAGATTCAAGAGGAAACCCAACCGTTGAAGCAGAGGTAATACTAGATGATGGAACAGTTGGAAGCGCAATAGTTCCCAGCGGAGCGTCAACAGGGAAGTTTGAAGCCCTTGAGCTTAGAGATGGTGACAAGAGCAGGTACGGTGGTAAGGGAGTTCTCAAGGCTGTTAACAACATAAACGAAGTAATTGCACCGAAGCTTTTGGGAATCAATGTGTTCGATCAAGTACTAATCGACAAAATTCTCCTTGAGCTTGATGGAACAGACAACAAATCCAAGCTTGGTGCAAATGCAATCCTCGCTGTTTCTATGGCAGCGGCAAGAGCTGCAGCAAACTACGCTGATGAACCACTTTACAAGTATCTTGGAGGAGTTATGGCAAGAACTTTGCCGGTTCCTTTCATGAATGTTATCAACGGAGGAAAACATGCTGATAACAGTCTTGACATTCAGGAATTCATGATCGTTCCAGCGGGAGCACCAACCTTCAAAGAGGCTCTCAGGTATGGTGCGGAGGTTTTCCACACACTGAAGAAAATTCTCCACGACGAAGGCCATGTAACGGCCGTTGGAGATGAAGGAGGCTTTGCACCGAATCTTAAAAGCAACGAAGAAGCGATACAGGTTCTTATCAAGGCAATTGAGAAAGCTGGTTACAAGCCAGGAGAAGATATATTTATAGCTCTTGATAGTGCCGCATCATCATTTTACAAAGATGGGAAATATCTCGTGGAT
>JAMOOR010000010.1 GCA_027065235.1 Thermotogaceae bacterium
CGTATGAACCTGTTGTGAGCTTTTTCCATTCCACTTGAGTTATTTCCTCAACTACTGATTTTTTTAGATAGACATCAGCTCCGTAAAATAAAGCCCCTTGGGAATCGATCTCCTTTATAAAGTCGAGGACGACCTTCCCCGATGCCATAGCTTCGATAATGTGATCTTTGTAAAATATATACAAACTTCCACTGCTTGGCTTTCCTCCAAAATCAAATCCCAGCGGTTTTAAGTCAAAGGCCCTGAAATACAGGTCTCCATTTCTGTATATCGATTTAACTGAATAAATTCTATCAGATATTATCAGTGAACTTGCTAAAGCTGTAGCAACTGCCAGAATCAAGGATAGTGTGAATAGAATTTTTTTCATATTCAGGTTACCACCTCATGGATCATTGGAAGCTTTTCTACAGGTTCTTCGGTTATCACATAAGCTTCCTTTATCATCTCTACCGCCTCATCCACTCGAGATTTCTTAGATGTGTAAATTATAGCTATTGGTTCTCCCTTTTCTACCTTATCTCCTATCTTTTTCAAAACCTTTATTCCCACCGAAGGATCTATAGTATCTTCCTTATTAACTCTTCCAGCACCTAAAAGTATAGATGCTATTCCTACTTTTTCAGTATCTATATCCTTTACGTATCCAGATCTTTCCGATTTTATCTCCGTAGTTTCGCTGGAAATCGGTAGGTATTTCCACGGGTCATCAACTACCCTTTCATCTCCGCCCTGAGCTCTAACAAGGTCTCGGAATTTCTCAAGTGCTTTTCCGCTTTTCAGATTTTCAACAAGGGCGGTTTTGGCTTCTTTTTCGTCCATCTTTCCAGATAGCTTCACCATGTATGAAGATATCTCTATGCATAGCTCATAGAATTTTTCGTCATAGTTACCTTTTAAGAACTCTATTGCTTCAAGGACCTCTAGAGAATTCCCTACGTAGATTCCAAGAGGTTCCTCCATATTTGTTATAAGTGCAACGGTATCTTTACCATGGGCCTTCCCGATTCCCACCATGGCTTTAGCGAGCTCCTTTGCATCCTTAATAGTCTTCATAAAAGCCCCGCTTCCAGCCTTTACATCAAGGACGAAAGCATCAGCTCCACCAGCCAACTTTTTGCTCATAATGCTGGATGCTATCAGGGAGATTTCGTCTACAGTGGCGGTTGCATCTCTTAATGCGTAAATCTTCTTATCTGCCGGTGCCAAATTTGCGGTCTGCCCAGCTATCGCTATTCCATATTTTTTTACGTTATTTATGAACTCTTCCAGTGAAAGAGAAGTTTTGAATCCCGGTATCGATTCAAGTTTATCTATCGTTCCTCCAGTATGTCCCAGAGCTCTTCCCGACATCTTTGCGATTGGAACTCCAACCGAAGCAACGAGCGGTGCCACAACAAGAGTGGTTTTGTCTCCGACACCACCACTGGAATGCTTATCTACGATCTTCTCCCCTATCTCCGATAAATCTATCATATCTCCTGATCTTGCCATTATTTCTGTCAAAATCGCTCTTTCCTCTTCATCCATATGCCTGAAATAAATTGCCATAAGAAAAGCTGCCATCTGGTAATCCGGTATTTCACCTTTCACATATCCCATCACCATGAACTCTATTTCTTCTTTACTGAGCTTTTCACCGTTTCTCTTTTTTAAAATTACTTCATATGGAATCATCTTTATGCACCTCCCGAAAGCTAAGAACGTATTTCACGTTATCTTCGCATCTTTCAATCTTTACAGATTCGCCCATCATCTCCATAATATCCTTTATTATTCTCAATCCTTCCCCTTCTCTTTCAAAACTTCCTGTTCCTTCAAAGATGATTGAATTGTCCAATACATAAACTCTTGCACTGTTTTTTGAATACTTGTAGAGGTTATCAACTATGTTAAGAAGAACCCTATACAAATACTGCTGATCAATATAAGCTTCTAATTTTGTACAATTTATATTAAGATGGTCCCAATTGTATAGCTCTATAACCTTCATCAGGATGTCGCAAACATTGGTGTGATCTTTTACAACCTGGGCGGGGGTTCTCTTCAAGAAATCATCGATCATGAACTTAAGTTCCTTCAACGCTTTCTTTGACCCTTCTTCTATTCTCTGCACGAGTATCCTGACATCATGCAAAACTCCCCTCACATAGAGGGGATCTATTTTATATATCTTGAAACTCTTTCCATATATACTCACTTCGTCGGCAAGTTCTGGATCAAACAACTTTGCTGAATCCGTGATTGGGATCCATTGGCTATCTACCAATCTATAAACAGGAATATTTATTTCTTCTAAAAGCTTTCTGTAGATCTCTTCACTCATAGTTCCTCTTTCCCTGGATCGACAAATTTATAACCTTTACCCCTAACGGTGACTATATATCTTGGTTTTGACGGGTTTTCTTCTATCTTCGTTCTTAACCTCCTTATATGCACATCAACTGTCCTTGTATCTACGAAATTATCATATCCCCAAAGTTCTTCAAGAAGTTTTTCTCTTGCAAAAACCTTACCTTCATTTTCCATCAAAAATTTCAGTAAGTCAAATTCAAGAGGAGTCAAATTCACCTTTTTCCCTTTAACCTTTACTTCATACCTTTCTAAATCTATCTCAATATCCTTCGCTTTGAGTTTTTTAGGTTTCTCTTTAACCTTTTTATTATCCATATCTATTCTCCGGAAGATAACTTTAACTCTCGTTACGAGTTCTTTCGAACTGAAAGGCTTTGTGATATAGTCGTCAGCTCCAAGTTCAAGACCTATCACCTTGTCTATCTCATCAGACAATGCCGTAAGAAAAATTACCGGCACAGTGTAGTATCCTTCAGTCATTCTAAGTTTCTTTAGAAGTTCTTTTCCATCTAGGTCACCTGGAAGTATGATATCTATTATAAACATATCAAATTTCTCTCTTTGGGCTCTGTTGAGAGCATCCTCTGCATTTCTGACATAATCAGCTTCAAATCTTTCATTTCTTAGAGCTCTAACCACCTTGTTTGCTATGTCGTCATCATCTTCAACAACAAGTATCCTTCTTTCCATAGTGAATTAACCCCCTCTTTTATTTCCTTTTTTTGTTATAAGGTATCCAATGTATATGAAAATCACAAATATTGCAAGCATTATATAAAGCCCAGTTGTACTTGTTATAAAGTTGTAAGATTCATCAAAATTCATTTTTCTAACAAATATATTAAAAACATGCATCAAAGATATGGAAAGAACGGCGGAACCCACACCAATTCCAAGCCATTGCGAAACCTGCTTTTCCTTGAAATATGCATATAGACCTCCGATTATACCGAAAACTCCGACTATGGCAAGCTTAAAATATGAGGGATCCATAAAGGTAATGTATTTAGATATATCGAAACTTTGATCTATATAAGAATATAGAAAATAGATGACAGCACCACTTACTAAAGCTCCAACGAGGAAGAGAAATACGTTGTATAGAAGGATTAGTCCGAGTCCTCCGGCTCCTCCAAATACCCAAAAGGCTATTTGAGATTTTGTTGGATCTTTCATAACATCTTTCATAAAATCCAGGTATTCTCCAGATACGGGATAGAGAAGATAAGCGCCTATGTAAAATCCAAGCACGACCATCGCAAGTTTAACGGCAATTGTGTTTAAAAAAAGTCCTGCCGCTCCGATGATTAACGAAGGGATCCAGTTAGAGATAATGATCTTAACTAGACTTTCCACGAAGTTACCTCCTTCCTGCGCTAAATACTTTCTTGTTTCTTGTTGACTTCCTTATTCTGAGTTGTCCGCAAGCTGCGTCTATATCCGTTCCCTTTTCTTGTCTTATCTCCACTTCTATTCCGTTTTTCTCCAAAATTTTCTTGAACGCAATAAGCCTTCCTTTAGATGGTCTTCTAAAGCCTTCAACAACAGGGTTAACCGGTATAAGGTTAACAAAAACTTTAAGGCCCTTGAGAACTTCCACAAGTTTTAAGGCATCTGCATCAAAATCATTAAATTCTCTTATCATGATGTATTCTATAGATACCCTGTTTCCCGTTATTCTTTGATACTCTTTTGCGGCTTGGATAACTTCTTCTATCGGATACTTAACATTTATAGGAACTATTTCGTCCCTCTTTGAATTATATGATGAATGTAAAGAAATTGCTAATCGTGATTTCATTCCATCTTTTGCATATTGCACGATTTTTTCAGGAATTCCCACAGTCGAAACTGTTATGTGCCTTACACCAATGTTCAGCATTTTTTTATGATTCAAAATTCTTATGCTTTTTATGACATTGTCATAATTCAAAAAGGGCTCTCCCATACCCATGTAAACTACATTACCTATTCTTACCCTTTCTTCCTTTTCCATATGAAGAATTTGGGCTACTATCTCAGAAGTCGTTAAGTTCCTGACGTATCCACTCAAGCCCGTTGCACAGAATTTACACCCGATAGGACAGCCAACCTGTGTCGATATACATGCGGCAACCCTGTTTTTATAAAAGAGAAGAACCGATTCTATTGTGTTTCCATCGGAAAGCTTCCATAGGAATTTTGTTGTTCGGTCCTTCTTTGAGACCTGCTTATCTAAAAGCTCAAATTTCTCTATAAAATAATTTTCGCTCAAAATCCTTCGCTGCTCTTTAGAAAG
>JAMOOR010000011.1 GCA_027065235.1 Thermotogaceae bacterium
GTTCAAGGCCAAGAATTTTTGTGGATGGTTTGTTGACAACTTTGGGCAAATATCTCAGCTTCCGCAGCTTTTGAAAAAATTCGGAGTAGACTGCGCTTTTGTATGGCGCGGTGTAAACCCCAAGGAAGATGGAAAGGAGAAAGCTTTCTACATATGGAAAGCTCCCGACGGATCTGAGGTAAAACTTATCTTTATGATTTCAGGTTATAGAAATCTCTACAACCTTGAAGATACAAAAGAAATTGCTATAGAAAGATTCAAGCATGAGGTTGAGAAAAACAAGAGTTATTACACATTCCCCGTTCTTTTCGATGGATACGACCTTGATATTTACCCTGAAGATCCAAGAAGGTTCATAGAGGGTATATCAATCTCTCCTTGGGAATTTAAAAATGAACTTGAAAAGCTGGAAAACCTTCATGTTTTGGAAGGTGAGATGATCTCAGGAAAGTACACCTGTGTTTTTCCGGGAACACTGTCTACAAGAACTTATTTAAAATTAGAGATGGAAGAAGTAGGAAAACTTCTTCAGACTCTATCAATCTTTGAAAAGGATTCAGAAGAAGACTGGAGAAGTTATTTAAAAACCTTGATTCATGACAACATATGCGGAGTAGGTGTTGATCAGGTTCATGAAAAAATGGAAAGAACCTACTACGATCTTTACAACAAAAATTTTGAGAAATTAAAAAAAGTTTTGGGAAGTTTCAATTTAAAAGGAAAATATGTTTTCATTGGATCTTCCTACGGTTATGATTTTTGGAGAGCTTTTGAAAGCGAAACTTTAAAGGTTAAATCAGAAGATGCTGGGATTTGGAAAGTTGATGAGAGCCTTCAGTGGAAAGGGTGTGGCAACAAAACTTCCTTTAAAAACAATTACTATACCTTTGAAATTTCTAATGGTTCCTTCTTTTTGAATGGAACGGAAATTGGTAAGTATATTCTTGAAAAAGACACCGGCGACGCATACTCATCATGGACTGAGAATATGAACTTCTCTATAGATTCAAAAATCAACAGTGTGCAATGCACGCCACATTCCATGAAAATCCTTCTTGAAAGGAAAATAAAAGGAGACGGCGTTTCTATAAACACAGAAGAGAAGATTCTGCTCGATGGTTCACCCCTTGTCCGCTGGAAAATAAAACTCTGGCCGAAGGGAACAGATTATAAATTAAGATTTGGTGCTCTTTCTACAACAAAGAAAGTAAAGGCTATGATGCCCTTCGATATTGTAGAGAGAGAAGTTGAGGATAAAGATTTGTTTGAAGAGAACCTTCAAGGAAAGTTATCGGAAATTCTACTTGCGGCAAGAGAATGCGGAGTTATAAATGAATTTCCATTTCAACATTTTGTATGTGGCGAAAACATTTCGATTCTTGCAAAGGGATTGAGAGAGTACAAAGCAGATGATAGGGGACTCTGGATAACACTGACAAGAGCGACTGAGTGGATAACAAGAAAGGTGAAAGGAAGAACTGGCGATGCAGGGCCAAGTATGTATGTGCCCGGAGCAAGGTCGGAAAGAGAAATGACAATAGAGCTTGCCTTTATGCCCAATATAGACGACTGGGAGAAATGGGTGGAGCTTTTTAGAAAACCTTTGATCCTTTTTGAATCCTTTGGAGGGTATGAAAGAAATGTCCATTTATTCTCTTACGAGGGAAACTGGGTACTTCGAAAATATGGAAAATTGATAGTCATCGATGGAAAGAAAATAAAAGAACTTGATATGGATATAAACATCGTAGCAAATAATGGAAATGAATGCAAAGTGGAAGTTATCGAGGGTTTGGAATTCCCCGTAAAGATCGAAGAAGCTATTCCAGAGGAGAAAGTTTTGAAGCAAATGGAAGATAAAATAAAGCTTTTGGAAGAAGAAAAGAAGCAGCTGAGAGCAAAAGTGAAAACCCTAAAAGGCTTAGAATACCACAAAGCCATGCACAGGATTTATTCAATAGAAAGGGAAGTGTTGGAGCTTCAACTTTCTATAGAACTTAACAAACTCAAGATCGGGGGAAGTTCAAGAGAGAAAATAAGGGAGATTGGGAAAAAACTGAACGAAGCGAGGAGAAAGAGAAGAACCTATGATTATGTTTTAGAATTTTATGAATCGAGGGAGAGATATGATAGAAAGAATTGAGGGAATTTACGACAGGCTCACAAAAGCGGAGAAAAAAATAGCTGATTACATCCTTGAAAGACCTGAGGATGTTATACATTATTCAATCTCAGAATTTGCAAAGATAGTTGGCGTGGGCGAAGCTACGGTCCACAGGCTCGTTAAGAAAATAGGTTTTGAGGGTTTTCAAAAGTTCAAAATAGAACTTGCCAAGGAAGTAAGCCAGATGGAGATAACCTTTGTAGAAGATCCACTTGACGAATTAGTATCAGAGCTTGATTATATGGTCAAATCGGTGCGAAGCTTAGTTAAAAGGGAAGAGCTATGTAAAGCTGTAGATTTCATAGTCAATGCTAACAAGATAGTTTTCTTTGGCGTGGGGTTATCCGGTGTTACAGCAAATTATGGTAGCGTGAAATTTTCGATGCTTAATATACCTTCTTTTTATTACAACGACCCGCATCTTCAAGTTATCGTTGGAGTTAACCTAACTCCAAAGGATGTTGTTGTTGCCATAAGCCACACGGGAAACATTCGAGATACCGTGAAATCCACGAGTGTTGCAAAAGATGTTGGTGCAAAGACGATTGTTATAACTTCTGGAATTAATTCCCCCTTATCGGAACTTGGAGATGTGGTCCTTTACACAAAATCGCCCTTTAAGAAGGATATCTATTATTTCATGAGGGGAAATATAGGAGAGCTTGTTATGGTAGAAATTCTGTTCAGAATGACCCTATCAAGAATAGCTTCAGAGAAGAAAGAGGACTTCTCGAAGATGAGCGATGTTTTGAGGCCAAAGAGGTTTTAATTCAATAGATTGTGAATTTTTGATTTCAAGCCTAAGTGGTATATAATTAGCTTTGGGAAATTTATTAATTTGTTAAATTTATCTTAACCAACATTAAAAAGGAGGTGTGGTTTCATGAAGAAGTTTTTAGTGGTTCTTTTGGCAATTTTGGTAGTTGTAGCTTTTGCAAAAGTTAAGATCACTTATTTTGCCGATAACGATCCTAACGGTGCTGAGGCTCTTCTTGTAAGGATTTTCAACGCGGTTCATCCGGATATTCAAGTTGAGTTCATTCAGGTCCCATGGAGCACAACAGATAAACACCAGATGCTTGTAACAAGGCTTGGAGCTAAAGATCCAGACCCGGATGTTTACCTTGGTGATGTTATATGGCCACCAGAGTTTGCAGCTGCAGGATGGGCACTTAAGCTTGACGATTACTTCCCAAAATCAGAAAGGGAAAAGTACCTGCCCGGAGTTATAGACGCTGTAACATACAAAGGTCATATCTACGCATTCCCGGCCTTCACCGATGGAGGACTGCTATTCTACAGAAAAGACCTTCTTGAAAAATACGGCTACGATCATCCTCCAAGGACATGGGATGAATTGGTAGAAATGGCTCAGACAATACTCAAAGGAGAAAGAGCAGCTGGAAACAAAGACTTGGTTGGATTCGTCTTTCAAGCTGCTCAGTATGAAGGTTTGGTTTGTGATGTTCTTGAATATGTCTGGGCTAATGGTGGAGAGATAATTGACGGAAACGGAAATATAGTATCTGATGATCCAAAGGTAGTAGAGGCTGTTAAATTCGTCCATGATCTTATATTCAAGTACAAGATAGCACCAGAGAGTGTCCTTTCCTTCATGGAAGAAGATGCAAGGCAGGTATTCCAGCAAGGAAAAGCCATATTTATGAGGAACTGGCCATACGCTTGGTCTCACGCCAACAGTCCAACATCACCGGTGAAGGGAAAAGTTGGCATAGCACCAATGCCGAGGGGACCTCACGGCAGCAGTGGAGCTGCTACACTTGGCGGATGGAACATATTTGTAAACGCCTATTCCGATCATAAAAAAGAAGCCATTGAATTTGCAAAATGGCTCACCTCTGAAGAAGCTCAGCTGATAAGAATAATCGTAAGAAATAACATGCCAACAAGAAAAGATCTTTATACCAACAAGGTTGCACTCAGCTTCAACCCAGATCTTGAGGACTTCTATAAGATCATGATCAACGCAAAGCCAAGGCCAAGAACACCAATCTATCCAGAAGTTTCTGATATAATGCAGAGATACTTCCACGCTGCGGTCAGTGGAAAGATGGATCCGCAAAAAGCTATAAAGGAAATGACAAAAGAGCTCAACGAACTCTACGAGGAATACGGACTTAAATAATCATAACCTTGAGAATATTCTTCCCCCGCCTTTGGCGGGGGGTATATTTTGGAATAAAGGGGGAATAACCAATGAGCCCCAGAGAAAAGAAGGAGACGAGATTAGGTTTGTTGTATGTTCTTCCGGCTATTCTTCTCATAATTTTGGTAGCTTTCTGGCCGATAGTAAGAACCTTTTATTTGAGCCTTTTCAACCTTAATTTGAAATTCCACTTTGCAACGAGGTTTGTAGGGCTTAAAAATTACATAAAACTATTATCAGAAGACAGATTCTGGAATGACACTAAAGTAACTTTTCTTTTCACGATTG
>JAMOOR010000012.1 GCA_027065235.1 Thermotogaceae bacterium
CAATCATTCCTATCGAGAATATCAAATAGGAATAGTAAAGCTCTTTTAGATTGTATTTTCTTGCTCTGAGTATATAGAAAATCATGGCAACTGTTGGAAGGAGTTGAAGAATCAGCAAAGATGCGTGGTAAATGGGGCATTTCTCCATCAGAAGGACTATAAGTGAGGTTGCACCCATAACCGCAAGAAAAATACCCTTTACCTTTTTGTTAAATTCTTCATTAACGGCCATTTTGAAAACTAGCAAATTCAAATATATCCCCCATGCAAAGAAAATCGTACTGATTTTTTCGTGAAAAAGAAGGATTTTGCTCGTTGAGTAATTCACACCAAATATGAAATACGACAGAGCGATGAATATAAACACAGCTGAGAAGGATATCATTACGAACATCCTTCTGTACTTTTCAACTACCTTGGCGGTGTTTATAAAAAACAGGAGAGAAAACGCTATAAGCATTGTACTTGTGCCCACACTGAATGAGAAGAATAGTTTGATAACATGGGAGAAAAGCCAAGGATTATCCGTTACCACGACAGGGATCATCACTATAGAAGTTTCATAAGAATACAAGCATAGATCAAATGTGTTTTCTCCCTTTTTGAGTTTAACCGGAATTACAACGGACGTTGTCCACATATTGGATGATGATTTAAATCCCCCTATTTTGAATACCTTTTCCCCGTTAACATGGAATTCTACGCCATATGAATATATCCTTGACAGAACCACGTAACTTTCCTTATTAGCATTGGAATTGTAGGAAGTTCTATAGCATATCTTTCCTATATGGTGGATTCTCTTTCTGTACTCAAGACCTTCAAAATTCAAAACTTTTCCAGGGTATATGAAGTGGGGAAGAAAACTTATAAATGTAAATATCAAAAATAAAAGAAGGATGATTCCGTGTTTTGATCTTATACTCATTTTTCACCTTCCCTTTTCATCTTGTACATTCTGTAATCGGCCATAGAAAGAGCTCTATCAAGATCACCTTTTATCTCTTCTATTCCGTAAGAGAAGCCATATGGATAGAACTTTTCAAAGAGACTTTCTATATTCCTGATGATTTTCTCTGCATTTTTCGGTTCGCAGTTCTTAAGAACAACGACGAATTCATCACCACCATACCGGATTATTTTATCTTCACCTTTAACGTTTTCCTTTGTAACTTCAACAAGTTTCATCAGTGCCTCATCACCTTTTCTATGGCCATTCTCATCGTTGTATTTCTTAAAGTTGTTAAGGTCTAGAAAAGCCACGATCGTTTTCTCTGGCAACTTTAATTCTTTAAATGCAGCTCTTTTCAAAGCTCCCGTTAGATCGTCGTATTTGGCTCCCAGCATGTAGTAATTTAATTTCATCATGTAATAGCGCACAAACATCCCCATATTGTATGAAAGGGCGTATACCAAGAACACGTGGTTGTAAAATTTGAAGATAACTGTAATGTAATAATGGATCATTGACACGATTGTAAGAACAACCGGGGAAACAAAAAATTTATTGTTTCCCTTAATAAGATCCAGCAAAGGAAAAGTCAAAAGGAAAGGAAGAAGAAGAAGAAGTGGAACAGAATACGTCATCGATTTTACAAGCACCTCTTCTCTCAAAAAAAAGAAAAGAATCAGAACGGTTGTAATAGTTATCAGTGCTATATCTCTCAATACTTTAGACCTTTTCATGCCTGATATGTATCTCATTATTATGTAATAAAATACAGCAGTCGGAACGGAAGAAGCTATTAGGAATTTGTTCAATGCAAGGTGAAAAGAGAAAGGAAAGGCATTTATATAAAATGTATGAAACGATATAAAAAGCCCGCTGAAAATACTATATAACCCCATCAAAGCGAAGAGTATCTTCTCCTCAACAACCATAAAGCTTATTATAAGAAATAAAACTCCTACTACAACAGCGAATATAAAGGAAAAATAGGATGACCACAAGAACATGAATTTGGAAGTCCATACATAAATCCAAGGGTGGTCAGAAATGAAGGGCTCTATGTATATCCTAGCAACACCTGCAGAGGAAACGCAAAGTTTTATTTCATTGTCTCCTTCATTGAATTTCACTGGTATAGCGAAAGTTTGTGTCCACAGTTTAGAAGCAGATCTTTTATCTCCGACTAAAAATAAAATATCTCCGTTGACAGAAACTTCAAGGACATTGGCATCAACCCTTGGTAAGACAAGGTATGTTTCTCTCTCGGAACTTGACTTGTATGCTGCTACAAAACATCTCTTATCTTCGCCATAAAATTCTTTGCCCCTCTTAAGTCCAAAAAATGTGATTTTTGGAAAAGGAGGATGATATAAGATGAAAGTGACACCAACAATCAAAAGGTATATTGTAAAAGTTCTTCTAAAAATCCTATCCACAAAATATTACCTCTTTTTTGTAATTTCACTTTAAGTCATTATAACTCCAAAGGGGGTATTCTTAAAAACTGATTAATAGTGTTAGCTATTTCTTATGACAGGAAAGACTCTGTTTAGCACATCAACAGCAACTTTAGCTATTTCTGGATCAAATTGCTTCCCTGATAATCTTATTATTTCTGACAAAGCATGCTCCAAACTGTAAGACTTTCTATACACTCTATCACTGGTCATTGCATCAAACGCATCGGCTATCGTTACTATCCTTACCTCAAAAGGTATTTGCTCTCCCTTTAATCCATCGGGGTATCCTTTCCCGTCCCACCTTTCATGATGGTTTCTCACTATAGGCCTTATCCTATCAAGCCATGGGAAGTCCTTTATCATAGCTTCACCGGCGACAGGATGGTTCTTTACAAGTTCGTATTCGACCGGGGACAATTTTGAAGGCTTCATTAGTATGTGTTCGGGTATGGATAGTTTGCCTATATCATGAACTATGGAACCCCAATATATTTTGTCCACATCTTTTATGTCAAGGCCAAGCTCTTTGGCTATGTGAACTGAATAGAGTGCAACTCTTTCAGAATGACCTACAGTATAAGTATCCCGTGCTTCAAGGGCTTTGACCATCGCCATGATTATATCTTTATGATATCTTCTTTCCCTTTCTTGGAAGAATTTCATTCCTATGAAGAGAGAAGATACCTTTGACACAAACTTAAGAAGGTAAAGATCATATTTTGAGATATCTATATCCATAGCGCTTTCAAGGAAAACTTTTCCTACTATTTTTCCTTCGAAGAATATTCCAACAACAACGCTTACTTTTACTTCAGGTAGGCCGCTTTTTATCATGATATCTTCCATGCTTCCATGTAGGGCCTTTCTATAGATGTTGTAGATATTTCTATAAATTTTTGGAGTGTCGTCAGCACTTATTGGATCTTCGTCTTCACTTATCTGAAAATTCCTTATGTCATCAGAAAATCCTTTCCATGCAGCACATCTGTATATTTTATCTTCACTTTTTATCATAACCCTTCCTTTATTAAATTCTGGAATAACTCCGGTGAGGGTATTTAGAACCCTCACCGAGAAATCTTCAATACTCATTCTGAAATCAATAGCGCTGAAATTTTGCATTAGCTTTTCCGTTCTTGCTTCTGTAATTAGGCCCATTTATATCAACTCCGGTTTATATTATTCCTTATTGATTTTATAGGTTTCTACTATATTATGAAGGCTTTTTGTCTCTTTTCTTATATTTTTAATAGAAGCTGCTATCTCTTCCATAGATGCATTTATATTCTCAACAGATGCCGTAACTTCTTGAGTTGATGCAGACACATTAGTTATGCTTTGAGCGTTGGAGTTCATAGCGGTTGTAACTTCATCAACTGCTGCTGACTGTTCTTCCACCGCTGCTGCTATTCTTTCCATCATCTCCGATATTTTATCAACTCTTTCAACGATTTCGTTAATGTATCCTTTGGCTTCTTCGATAAGCTCAGAACTGTATGAAATTTGATTGGATATGTCCCCAGCAACTTCTACAGATCTTTCCGAGATTTTGTCAACATCTATAACTACCCTTTCTACCTCTTGTGCTGCACTTTTACTCTCTTCTGCAAGCTTCCTTATTTCATCGGCAACAACTGCAAAACCTTTCCCTGCTTCTCCAGCTCTTGCAGCTTCAATAGCGGCGTTTAAAGCAAGTAGGTTGGTTTGCTCAGCTATGGAAGTTATCGTCTCTACAAATTGTCTGATCTTCTTTGCTCCTCCAGAAAATCCTTTTACAACGGTATCTATTTCTTTTGATACCTCATTTATGTTTCCAATAGCATCAAAAAGATTCTGCATTGCCATTAAGTTTTTCTGGGCTATCTCTGCACTCTCTCTTCCAAATGCAGCTGCAGTTTCTGCATCATCTGCAATGGATTTGGTTGCCTGTGAAATTTCGTTGGACTCTGCCGTGGTTTGTTGAATACTCGCAGAGATATTCTCCATTTCTGAAGCCACATCAACCATTGCCTGAGTAATCTCATTAAGGCTATTCGCTACTTCTTCA
>JAMOOR010000013.1 GCA_027065235.1 Thermotogaceae bacterium
TTCAGGGAAGTCTTGATGTAAAGAGTGCAAAAGAAGAAGATCTTGTATCTTTGATGTTTGAAGGTCAAAAGATAGAAGTTACAGATAGCGCCCTTCCAAAGGTTGAACTCAAAGAAGTGGAAAAAATAAAAGAACCAATACTGAAGATAGAAAATATTTCAACAAATATTCCAAACATTCGCAATTTGCAAAAAATAAACCTTGAAATATACGGCGGAGAAATCCTTGGAGTTGCTGGAATATCTGGACATGGCCAGAAGCTTCTTTTGGAATCCATCATCAACCCCTCTATACTCTCAGAAGGAAAGATATACTTCAAAGGTCAAGTAATAAATGGTCTTTCCCCGATAGAGATCTTTAAATTGGGCATATTCTTCACCCCAGAAGATAGGGTTGTGGAAGGAATACTCCCAACGGCTCCTATTTACAAGAACATCTTTCTTGGGCATCATAAAGAAGAAAAATTCTTAAAGGGGCTCTCTATTTCCTGGGATAGCGTAAGAAGCGTATCTAGAAAGCTCATAAAAAATTTTAATGTTAAAACTCCGAATGAAGTTATAGCAATAAAAAAGCTATCTGGTGGAAATATGCAAAAGGTTATTTTTTCAAGGGCACTTATGAACCCTATAGATCTTTTTGTAACTCACAACCCAACTGCAGGACTTGACATGGCCTCTGTTAAATTCGTTTTTGAAAAACTAATAGATCTCAGAGAAAAGAAAAAGGCGGTTCTTTATATAAACGAAGATCTTGATGAGCTCATGATGGTGAGCGATAGGATAATGGTCATAAGGGAAGGAAAGATAGCAAAGGTATTTAATAGAAGTGAATTTGATAAGATGGAAATCGGAAGATATATGACCGGGGTGAAAGAATGAAGAAAATATGGAAAAAAGCTAAAGCTTATGTGATAGCTATAGGAGTTTCTTTTGCATCTGTTGGATTTCTTATATGGATATTGGGATACAGCCCAATTGAGGCTTTTAAAACTTTAATGTTCAAGCCATTTTCTTCAAAATTCCAGATAGTAGCAACTTTTCAAAAGTTCGTTCCACTGCTTCTGAATACCTACGCGTTTTCCATACCTTTCATGATAAAGAACTTCAACATAGGAGCATCTGGACAGATGTTAGTTGGAGGAGCCATCGTTGCTATTGTAGGACTTGCTTTTGAAAATATCCATATATCAGCTTGGATCTTAGTGCCTTTGCTTTTAATCTTATCATTCATAGCCGGGGGACTTTTTGCACTTATTGCAGGATATCTCAGAGTGAAGTTTGACATTAATCCAATAATTTCCACAATAATGTTGAATTTCGTTGGATTTTATATAGCTTCCTTCGTTGCCACAACACCTCCATGGAAAGCTCCCCTTACAGGGCATCCTATGACGAAAGAGCTACCAGAATGGGCGAGACTTCCGATGCTGGGAAATGAACTGCACAGCGGAATCTTGATTGCTATAGCCCTTATCTTCGTAGTTCACTATGTTATGTCTAAAACCACCTTCGGCTTTGAAGTCGAAGCCATCGGTCATAATCCTAGAGCTTCTCAGCTTCATGGAATAAGTATAGAAAAAACTATTCTTCTCACTTTCTTTTTTGGTGGCGCTATGGCTGGACTTGCCGGTGGAATAGAAGTTATGGGAGTTCACAGAAGGCTTCTTGAAGGTTTTACAGCGACAAGCGGTGCAGAGTTTGGAACCTTTGGATCTTTAACTGCGCTCATGGCTGAAGGAAATACGATAGCGATCCCAATCGTTGCTTTCTTAATTGCGGTTCTCCTTAATGGTGCTGATTCAATGCAAAGAACTATGATGCTTCCAGTTGAGCTTGTGTTTTTGACCCAAGCTATAATGGTTATATTAATAGTTGCCTTCAGGAGCAGGTTTAAGGAGGGATGAGATGGAATTCTTAGATGAATTCATAAGAAATATAGTAACCTATCTTCCTATATATACACTTGCAAGTCTTGGCATAGTTATTGGAGGAAGAGCTGGAATATTCAACATCTCTGGAGAAGGTGCAATGCTTGCGGCTGCGTCAGCGGGGTATCTATCCGCCGTATTCTCTGGAAATTGGTATGTTGGATTTTTGGTCTCCATGTTGATGGGAGCTTTGTTTGGCTTTTTACTTGTATTCTTACACGAAGAGATGAAGGTAAACCAATTTATAATAGGTACATCCCTTGTCATTTTAGGAATGGGACTATCTGACTTTATATACAAACTAGTTGTCGGAATAAAATTCTATATTCCAGATGCACCACCATCACCGGAAATAAAAGTTATTCCCGATATTCCTATCCTGTCAGCGTTTTTGAATCAGAATATCGTTGTTTATTTCACCTATATCGTTGTAATTCTTGCGTATTATATTATGTATAAGACAAGAATAGGAATAGAACTTAGGGCAGTTGGAGAGGATCCAAAGGCCGCTGATGTTGTTGGAATAAATGTAAAAATGGTCAGATATTTAGCAACGATAATAGGAAGTGCGCTAATTGGGGCAGCTGGAGGGTATCTACCTCTTGTAATAACGGGAACCTACACACCAAACATATCAAGTGGAAGAGGCTTCATTGCTGTTGGTATAGCGATATTCGCCAGCTGGAGACCAGAAAGGACATTCCTTGGTGCCATACTCTTTGCAACGATAGAATCCTTGGCGCTTCAAATGCAAGTGAGCGAAATAGGAATTCCATATCAATTCTTACTTATGCTCCCATTTGTTGCTTTGCTGGTTGTTATGGCAATATTTAAAGGAAAAATAGAATTTCCTGCTTCCATAGGAAAACCCTACAGTAGAGAATAGTAGGGAATTCATAACTTCTTCCTGCGCATCATCCTGTTCTTCAAGAAGGATTTTTAAATTCACATTCCTTTTGCTTTTTCGATATTGACATAATACTTGTATAGTTTTACAATTATGCAAGGGTGATATTGTGAAAGAATTATCAGAATTTTTCAAGGCGTTGTCGTGTGAGTGGCGTATAAGAATAATAGAAATGATCGGCGAAGGGTACGTATGCCAGTGTGAATTTGCAGAAAAATTGCCAATTGATTCAACAACGCTTTCGCGCCACTTGAAGGTTTTAAAGGATTCAGGGATATTGATAGAAAAGAAAGAGGGCAGAAAGAAATTCTATTCTTTAAAAAATGAAGAAATTTTGATGATTATTGAGTTAGCTAAAAAATTGTTAAAGGGGTGATGCTGATGACAAAAAAGACTATTGAAAACTTCCCACCATCATGGTTTGCATGTACCATGGGGACAGGGATTTTGTCAGTAGTAAGTCATCTTTATTCCAAGGAATTACCGTTTCTTGACTATCTTTCGAAGACTCTTTTCTGGTTCAACATCATTTTCTTTTTCTTCCTGCTTGTTCTTTGGATATTACGATGGATTCTTTACACGAAGAACGCTGTGGCTGATCTGTACCACCCTATAAATTCCAATTTTTACCCCACACTTGGTGTTGGAATGCTCGTTATAGCTGCCGGATTCATAGCAATTTATGGAAATATAGCTGCAGCAAAACCTTTTTGGTTTATTGGTGCGTTGATAACAGTGTTTTTCAGCGTGTTTACGCTTTTCAATGCATTTAAGGGTAGCGATGTTAAACTCCATCACATAAATCCTGCATGGTTCATACCACCTGTTGGTTTGATTGTCATACCGATAGCTGGCGTTCCGATAGCTGCCACGTATGCAGGAGTTCTAAAGGATGTGCTGTTGACTTTCAATGTTTTGAGCTGGGGAGCGGGATTCTTTCTTTATCTTGCACTCCATGCAGTAGCGATGTACAGGCTTATCCTTCACGATCCTTTGCCGGGTAACTTGGTACCAACTTTGTGGATAAACCTAGGGCCAGTCGGCGCGGGTTCTGTATCGCTTATCAATATAGTAAAGGTGATATCTCCAAACTTCGCAAAAGCTTTCGTAGTATTTACATCGTTCTTATGGGGATTAGGAATATGGTGGCTTGCAGTTGCAGTTACCATGACGATCTACTATATAGTTAAGGGTAAATTTTCCTATGCGCTTTCTTGGTGGGCGTTTACATTTCCTCTTGGAGCGTTTATATCTTCTTCTTACGCAATAGGAAATGGTTTGGGCTTGATAACAATATACAAAGTGGGATTTTGCCTTTTGTGGCTTTTGCTTGTAATTTGGGTTATAACATTTATAAGAAGCTTGAGGAATCTTTTCGCTTCATAACCAGTATAATTGCTTACTTGATCCCCCCTGTGTTAATATTTCAATGAGCTGAATGAAGAATCAGCAATTTTTTTATACAGGGGGGACTATGAATGAAAAAACTTGACGAAAAAGGTTTTGGGTATTTTGTGTACTTGAAAGAGGTAAGGCTTTCTAAAGACGGAAGCAAAGTGGCTTATGTTATTGAAAAGG
>JAMOOR010000014.1 GCA_027065235.1 Thermotogaceae bacterium
TGGAGGATCTTCTTGCAGGCTCAGGCTCCTATTATGTCGTGCACAGCAGGGACTCTTTCCACCACGACTGCTGGTCTTTGGTGGAACACTACGGACTAAATGACTATGCTCGGTTTGTGTCTTTAGGTGATGCAGACGTGAAGAATTGGACAGCACTTGAGGTAGAAATTATGCCTTTTATACAGGTGCTTAAGGAAAGAAAAAGTGAAAGGCTATCCAAAATTAAAGAAGAACTTGAGAAAAAGAATCCCAACATGTGGACCATTAAAGAACTCGCTTGGAACAGCAGATTTTGGTATGTATGGGAAATCAGCTTCGAACCAGAGACAGGATTTTTGGATTATCTCTTGCTTCAGGCTGAAAAGGGAGTAAAAAAGATTCTTTTGACTGAAAGTTTTCAAGTGCTAACATAAGCCTCTTTACCTCTCTTTTTTGCAGCTTTTAGCTTAAAGCAACGTTACTAATAACCATAACCAAAGCAGGGGAGCTGTTTTTTTCAGTTTCCCTGCTTTTTTTTTCTAACCCAACAAGGAGGGAGTAAAAAATGGCAAGACTTGCGAGTCAAGAAAAGATGGACTACTACCCTACTCCAATAGAAGTAGTTCAAAAAATCAAACAACTTCTTCAGATTCCCCAGCAGGCGAGACTGATTGACACCTGCTGTGGGGAAGGAGACGCACTTGCCCTTGTTGCAGAAGGGACAGGTGCAGTTACATACGGGGTTGAATTAGATAAGGAGAGATACAAAGCAGCAAAGCAAAGACTTGATCACGTTCTCTGGTGTGATGCTCTAAATGAGCTTATTTGCACCAGAGAAGCTTTTTCATTGTTATGGCTCAACCCTCCTTACGATACAGAGGAAGGGGGAGAACTTGATAAGAAAGAAAGGCTTGAGCTTCTCTTTCTTAAAAAGCACTTCTCGCTGCTACAAAAAGGTGGAGTGCTTGTGCTGATTATCCCATACAGGGTGCTTGCTGATTGTCTTGAATTTCTCCAGCATAAATGCACCAATCTTAATGTGTATCGTTTTCCTGATAGCTACTTCTGGGAGTTCAAACAGGTTGTGGTCATAGGAGTCAGGGGAAGGCCATCAGAAGCTCATTATAAGAGAAATACCCGTCTTATTGAGCTTGCTTCATCTTTCACTTATCCAGCAAAGGCATATGAAAGCCTGGACAGCATAGAAACAGCAGATACAAATTACAGAATGCCTGAGGCTGAAAAGGAAAGTGTTATTTTTAAGTCTTCACGTCTTGATCCTGATGAGGCAATAAAGCTTGTAAAGACCTCGCCTTTATGGAACCAGATCAAACAGATGCTCACTCCAAAAAGCCTTTCCTTTGTTCGCCCACTTATGCCTCTCCGTGAAGGACATCTGGCTATGCTTTTAGCCAGTGGCATGATGAATGGAGAGGTGAGAGGGAAGGAAAGGCTTATTATTAAGGGCTCAGTAAAAAAAGTGCAAGATAAAACTGAAGAAAAGACTGCAGATGGAGTAAAAATCACAAAAACCGACAGATACGAAATTACCGTCAGAGCTATCAGATTCACGCCTGAGCCAGAAATCATAACTATCCGTTAACCAAAAAAATAACAGCAGGAGGTGTTGTGCTTATGTATAAGCAGTTTTATGTCTTTGGAATACCCTGCTTTACTGATGCCTATATATGCGACGAGGACTTCATCTATTTCATATCCTTTTTTGAAAGACAGGCTATCACAAAAGCTGTTGCTGCTGCAATTGTCGGTGGAAGAACCATCGAGCTTGATGGAATGAAGATCAGAAGGCTTTATGGTGATGAAATGAAGGTGCTCACACAGAAGCTACAAAAGGGTATTGTGCATAAAATTATCTATGACGACACTTATTTCAAAGGAGGATACCACAAAATAGTCATCGGCAAAGACTACGAAGCTGCCTATGATTTTATTGATTCAACAACTACGACTCCACTTAAGCCTGAATGGAAAAAGTGGTTGTGGGAAAATGCACTTGAGGTAAAAAAACTCGTTGGATTTGGCAGTATAAACGACTTACCTCTTGATGAGGTCTATCTTCTAAGACTTAAAGACACAAACCTTGATAACCTTGTGCTTGAGGGTCTCAAAAGTGGTCAAATAGAGTAAGTATAAGACAACTGTCTTTTTTCCCCGGCAGGGGGGATGGAGTTATTTTGTCTCCCCTGCTGGGGGAGAAGACTCCACCCTCCTGCTGGGAAAAATCAAAAGAAAGGGAGGGTGGAAAAATGACAGCAAGAGAGCTTTCTCTTAAAGACTTTTTGAATGAATACGGCGATCTTCTCAAGGAGAAAGTTATCAAATCACTCAAACCAATTTATCACCCACAAAAGAAAGGTGCTTGGGAAAGGGAGCAGGAAGAAAAGCTAAAACAACTAAAAAGACAGCCCTTTCCTGCTCAGAAGGATGCAGTTCTTGCTTTGGCAAAGGGATTGTATGTTGAAAACAGGAATGGACTTATAATGGCTGGAGAAATGGGGTTTGGAAAGACGATTGTTGCAATTGCCACTTCCTACCTGATGCCAAAAAGTGCCTATCGAGTGATTATCATGTGTCCTCCACATCTGGTGCAGAAGTGGATAAGGGAGATAAAAGAAACAGTTCCCAATGCAAGGATTGTAAACCTCAATGGCAACGGATTGAAAGAACTCGAGCAGCTGAGAAAAGCTGGAAAGCCCAAAGCAAAAGAATACTATGTCCTGGGCAGGGAAAGGGCAAAACTTCACTACTCTGTTACGAAAACAGCGTGGTTACAGAAGCACCTCAAGCGTGTTCTGTGTCCTCGCTGTGGTGCTGATGTGAAGGACGTGCTCAAAAAAAGAAAAAGGCCCCTCTGCGAGTGTGGTGAACCTCTGTATCAGGCTGAAAATAAACTCCGTCGCTTTGCGAAAGCTGAATATATCAAAAAATACCTGAAAGGAAAGTTTGATCTGTTCATAGCTGATGAGGTTCATGAACTGAAAGGAGGAACAACTGCGCAGGGTCAGGCCTTTGCCTGCCTTACAGCAGCAGCAAAGAAGACACTTGCCCTTACTGGAACTCTTATGGGAGGTTATTCAACCAACCTGTTCTACATCCTGTGGAGACTGATGCCTTCGAAGATGCACAAGAAGAAAATCTTTTTTAAGAGCCCAAAGCAGTTTGCTGAACTGTATGGAGTGCTTGAAGAGTCGAGGGAAGAAAGAAATGAAAGGATAGAAGATGAATATGGAGAGATGTCCATAGGAAGAAGCAGAGGGGCAAGGGTTATTGTCAAAGAAAAGCCAGGGATTTCACCGCTTGTGTTGACTCACTTTCTTCTTGAACATTGCATTTTTATGAGACTGTCCGATGTGAGCAATGCTCTTCCCCCGTATGAAGAAGAAGTGGTGGAAGTGGAGATGCTTCCTGAACAAAAGGAGGCATATAAAACTCTTGAAAGCGATTTATACGCTGAGGTTCAAGATGCCCTGAGATACGGTAGCCGCAGCTTGCTTGGAGCTCTGGTAAATTCTCTCCTCGCCTATCCAGATGGTGCAAGGAGAGGTGAAATTGTCCTGCATCCTCATTCTGGTGATGAAGTGGCATCTGCACCACCAATTGATGCCTACCTGCTTCCGAAAGAAGAGAAGCTACTGGAGATCTTGAAAAAGGAAATCGCTGAAGGTAGAAAATGCCTTGTCTATGTTGAGCATACTGGCACAAGGGATCTGACAGGGGAGCTGGCTGAAAGAATAAGAAAGGTGGGACTGAGACCTTTTGTTCTTAAAAGCACTACCGTAAAGGCTGAGCAACGTGAGGAGTATGTAAAAAAGATCGTTCCTGTGTGTGATGTGCTTATTGCGAATCCCAGATTGGTGCAGACAGGTCTTGATTTGATTGATTTTCCTACAGTTATTTTCTTCCAAACTGGATATTCCATCTTCACCCTCAGGCAGGCAAGCAGAAGAAGCTGGAGAATTGGGCAGAAAGAGCCTGTGAGAGTTTACTATCTGTGCTACTCAGATACCATGCAGGAGCGAGCCCTGTCTCTCATTGCTGAAAAGCTCGAGACTGCACTTGCTGTGGAGGGTGATCTATCAGATAAGGGGCTCGTTGCAATAGCTGAAAGCAGCAACAGTATGCTGTATGAGCTGGCACGAACTCTGGTGGGTGAAAAGAAAACAAAAGCACTGTCCGAGAGCTGGAAGAACTATAAGAGAAAGGAAATTCAGACTGATTCCCTGCTTGGGATTGATGAGGCTGAAGATGAAACAACAACAACTACTACTACTACCATTACAAAGGGCGATCGCAAAGTAACTGTGAAATACACGAAGGTTGTGCGTGGCAGGATCTATCCTCAGAAAGGATATGCTATCGGAGTTACAACGAAAGGAAAGAGGCTCCTC
>JAMOOR010000015.1 GCA_027065235.1 Thermotogaceae bacterium
GAAGCTTGATCTTGCAAGAAGGCCTACACCGCTTGAAAAGGTACATGTTAGGGGAAAATCTGTTTTTGTTAAGAGGGATGACTTGACGGAGTTCGTCGCCAGTGGGAATAAGATAAGAAAGCTTGAATATCTCCTTGGAGAAGCCGTTGAAATGGGAGCAGATGTTGTTATGACTTGTGGGGCGGTCCAGTCTAATCATGCAAGGGCCACCACATATCTTTCTATAAAGCTTGGTAAGAAACCGGTGATATTTCTAAAAGAATGGCATCCGGGAAAAAGCAGTGGGAACTTCCTTTTAGATACCGTTATGGGAGCGGAGATTCATGTTGTCACACCGGAGGAATATGAAGAGATAGACAGGATAATGGAAGATTATGCCAAGAAGCTGGAAAAAGAAGGGAAAAAAGCTTATATAATCCCTGAAGGTGGTTCCAACGCTACAGGCTCAAAAGGATATGTTGATATGGTTCACGAACTATCGAAGCAAATAGATTTAAACGAGATTGACGCCATATATCTTGCAACAAGCAGCGCCGGTACTCATGCAGGAATTATGGCTGGGCTTAAAATATTGGGGTATAGAAATGTTGAAGTTAGGGGTGTAGTTGTGCATAGAAAGCCAAAGGAGGTTGTTGTTGAAAAAATTAAGACGATATTGGCTGAACTCGGTGTTGATGATGATGGTATAATTCTTGTAGGAGGATTTGAAGGTCCAGATTATGCTATTCCAACGGAAGAAGATGTTCAGATGATAAAGGATGCAGGAAGAAGCGGTATTATCCTTGACCCTGTTTATACCGGAAAAGCTTTCAGAGGAATGATTGAGACTATGGGGGATAAAGAAAGGGTAATATTCGTTCATACTGGAGGAACTTTTGGGCTTTTTGCACAAAATAGCATCTTGGAGGGTTGATAGATGAGCAAAACATGGCTTTATACTCTGATGTTCGTTGTGGTTATCCTTGTTATAATGGAGCTAATACCACTTTTTATGGGAAAACCGTTCTATTATGAATCGTCAAGGCTTTTATTTGAATTTTCAGGACCAGATGCCACTGTTACATCGACGACTGCCGTTTACATAAAAAATGCAAAGAAGATAAAAGATATAGAAAACTCCTGCAGCCCTGATGAAAAAGAGTTGGGTGAAAAAGAAGTTAAAAACTTAAAAAGCCTTTTTGGAGAAAATGTAGAATTTAGATATCTTGGATGCCATTCTAAAAAGCTTTCTGAGAATGAGATTCAGATAAAAGAGATTTATTATATGAAAAATCTTGGAAAAATTGATAGTAATAAGGTAATTATAGATTTTGGGAAAAAGATAGACAAAATCCCAGTAAATTCTAAGGTAGTGTATATACTTCCTTCAGATGCAAAAATCTTAACAACAGATCCTACGCCAACTTCGGAGAATGGAAATGTGCTTGAGTGGGATTTTGATGCAGGAAAAAGTATGGTTTTTCCAAAGGTTGAATATCAAAGATGAAAGAGGAGCTCAAAAAAGCTGCGGAAGAATTTCTTGAAGTTTTGAAGTCTGCTAAAAATTCGTATGTTTTAACAGGAGCTGGGGTTTCTACTCCCAGCGGTATACCTGATTTTAGAGGAAAGAACGGCATATATAAAACCATGCCACTGGATATTTTTGATATTGATAAGTTCTTTGAGGATCCAGAGAGGTACTACAAACTCCACAGGGATCGCATTCTGAGTTTTAAATCGGCAGAGCCAAACATAGTTCATAAAATGCTTGCAGAATTAGAGAAAAAAGGTTTAATAAAAGCTGTTGTTACCCAAAATATAGATGAGCTCCATCAAAACGCTGGTTCAAAAAATGTGATAGAACTTCATGGTAGCATGGACAGCTATGTTTGTACAAAATGTGGAAGAGCTTATGATTCAGAGTATGTAGAAAAAGTTTTGATGAAAAAGGACCTAATTCCAAGGTGTGAGGAGTGTGGTGGAATCTTAAAACCGAGCGTTGTATTTTTTGGAGAAGCCCTTCCGGAAAAAGCCCTTATGAAAGCCTACTCTATAGCAGAAGAAGCTGATGCTTCTATAGCCGTAGGAACATCTTTGGTTGTTTATCCGGCTGCTCTTCTTCCTAAGATAACTGTGGAGCATGGTGGAAAGCTTGTTGTTATTAACATGGGAAAAACGGGCCTTGATAATATCGCTTACAGGAAATATAATTTTGAACTAACCGAATTCTTTAGAGAGGTTAAAAATATTTTGGGGGCGGTTTGAGTGGATCCTATTACATTATTTGTTGTTGCTGGAACCATAGCTACTGTAACATTCAGTTGGGCCAATTTTTTGATAAATGCTAAGTCAAAAAAAGAAGAGGATCTTGATGAGGCAGAGCAGAGAATACTTGAACTTATGGGCAGGTTCAAGTATGTTTCTAATTTGAGACTTGAGATGCTGGATAAAAAGATAGAAGAAGTTAAGAGAGTTATAAGGGAAGCTAACGAAGTGTACTCTACCCTAACAGTTAAGATTACAGATCTTATGAGATTGAAAGAAAATTTCATTAACGTTGAAGAAGAATTAATGGATACTAGTGATTTTTCTGGGAAAAAGAAAGCTTTGGAAGTTCAAAAGGTTGATAAGGAGATTGTGGAAGGTTCAGATGAATCTAGAGATGAAAATGACAACATAATTGAAACAAATATAGAAAAGAGAATACTATCTCTGTACGATGAGGGATACACCGATGTCGAAATAGCGAAAAAACTAGGGATCGGCGTGGGAGAGGTTCAGCTAATGATAGGTCTTTTCAGACGCGGCCGATGAAAAATCTTTCAACGCCATCTAGATCCTTTATAAAATTTACTTCATGAAACAATCGCTTTAGCTCATTTTTATCATCGCTTTTTCCAGAGAATTCCATGATAACTATCCAATTTTTTCCTCCGTATCTTTTCTTAAATTCCCTATAGAAATCCAGTGAAGAGCTGCCATAGAAGAAAGCATTTTTTGGTTCATAATGGGATTCCTTTGGAAGTTCATATTCGGGTTCTACGTAAGGGGGATTGCTGATTACGAGTTCGATGTTATTCAGCACGTTTTCAAAAGGTTCTAAGAATTTTCCTTGCTTCACATTTACAAAAGCATCTATACGATGCTTTTTAGCGTTTTTAATTGTTATGTTGGCCGCTTTCTTCGATATATCAGTTGCATAGATATTAATTTTTGTATAGTAGGCTAGTGAAACGGATATAGCCCCACTACCACAACCTATTTCTGCAGCCGTTTTTATACCGTGATCTTTAATGTATTCGATTGCAAATTGAACCAGTGTTTCTGTCTCTGGTCTAGGTATAAAAACACCTTCTTCTAGGTAGAAATCAAGCCCCATGAATTCTTTTTTGCGTATAATGTAGGCCAGCGGATACCCATTTTTCCGTTTGGCTATAAGTTTTTTAATCTCATTAGCTACAGCTTTTTCTATAGGATCATCAAGATGGGATAAAACCCATGCTTTATCTTTTTTTAGCAAGTGGGATATTATAACCAAGGAGTCTGTGAGAAATTCCCCATCTAGAAGATCGCCAATGGTCATATTCCCATTGCTTTTCTTATTTCAGGATCCATCATCTCGGGAGTCCATGGAGGATCAAAGGTTAGTTCAACCTCGACATCTTTAACCCCATCTATTTCTCTTACTTTGTTTTCAACATCGTTGATTATCATTGGACCAAGGGGACACATCGGAGTTGTGAGAGTCATCTTTACATACACATTATTATCGTCATCAACCTTTATCTCATAAATCAAACCTAAGCTAACGACGTCCAAACCAATTTCATAATCGATAACATCTTTTAAGGCTTCCCTAATTTGTTCGGCTGTTACCTTGATTTTTTCCATAATCCTCACCTCCGACAGGTATTGTATCACAAAACTTAAACTGAGTGTCAATCTTCGTTCACTTACTCCAATGAACTGGATTTGCTATTCGATTTAGAAAATTTTCACAATATCTTGCTGGTGTTTGAAATGAATGTTATCATTAAAACACCGGAAGTCTTTTTATGCTTAAGGAGGACAATGACATGAAGCTTTTGTGAATTTTTGTTATAGCTATAGTTGGATATGATATTTTTAGAGCTTATAAACTTTATAAAAAATCAGAAGAAGGCGAAAAAAGAAGGATGCTTTCAAGAATTTTGATAAGAGTAGCTTTCATAGTTTTGGCCATTTTGGTCATTTTATTTGGAAAATATTAAGGGGGTATGTGTGTTGGCGCTTAGAGTGGAAAATTTGACAAAAAGGTTTGGGAATTTTACCGCAGTTGATCATATAAACCTTGAGGTGGAATCTGGAAAGATTTTGGCTTTCCTTGG
>JAMOOR010000016.1 GCA_027065235.1 Thermotogaceae bacterium
AATACTTCTGGACCAGTATGACAGCTAACCGTGGATGATATTCTAACCTCTCCGTGCTTTTCTATTCTATCTCCAAGTTTTTTAAACAAAAGTTCCTTTAACTTTGTAGTATGTTTTTTGGTATGCTCTGCTCCCCAAGCAAATACTACTTCTATTTTCTCACTTTCCTTTGTAAATTTCAAAATATTTTCAACCATTTTTTCAATTACCTTTTTCCCGCCTCTAACCTTGCATATGGGTGCTATCTCACCATCTTCATCAACAGTTAATATCGGTAGTATGTTTAAAAGAACTGCTGCAAATCCTTTCGCTTTTCCTATTCTCCCGTTTTTGATCAGAAATTTTAGCGAAGATACGCTGTACTGCAAAAAAGTACTTTTTCTTATTTTCCAAAATGCTTTTTCTATTTCTTCAAGCTCCATACCTTTTTCAAACATTTCAATCAATTTATAAGCCACCATACCTGCACCGATAGAAAGCGAGCGGGTATCTATGACTTTCACCTTCATTCCAATGTCCCTGACGACATTTTCTACTGATGAAAGAAAACCACTCACGCGGGCAGGTAAATGAAGGGCAAGTATCTCCTCATAACCTTCTTTTTTAAGCTTTTCGTAAAGTGCTTTTGTTTCCTGTGGCGGTGGAAAGGAAGTCCTCAAGTTATCTGACCTCATAGCTTTTTCATAAAATTCTTCCTTGCTGATTGTCTTTCCATCTATATACTCAACATCGTCAATATAAACCCTAAATCCCACGACTTCCACAGGAAGAGTTGGCTTAAAATAAGGAGGAAGATCGACCAAACTATCTATCACTACCGCTCTTTTTTTCAAAACTATTCACTCCTTGCATCAACTTACAACTTCCGCATCACTGCTAACTACGGATACAATTTCTCCATCACAGTAAAGAAATCCACCAGCTACCTTTATCTTCTCTCTTTGACCTTCATTAACAACCTCTATATCACTTACGGCAAGATGAGTAATTATGGGAGCCCTCCTTGGAAGGACTCCCATTGCTCCCTCCACAGTCCTAAAATTAACAAGATCTCCATACTTCTCATAAACTTTCCCATTAGGAGTCAGAATTTTTACCTTTATTTTCAACTCTCATCACCTCTTAGGCTTTTGCAGCCTCTCTTTTGAGTTTTTCAGCTTTTTCGACAGCTTCATCAATTGTACCAACCATGTAGAAAGCCTGCTCTGGAAGGTCATCGTATTTTCCTTCAAGAATTTCCCTAAATCCTCTGACCGTTTCAGAAATTGGCACATAAACACCCGGCTGTCCTGTGAACCTTTCTGCTATATGGGTTGGCTGAGTTAAGAACCTTTCTATCTTTCTTGCCCTCTGGACTATTAATTTATCTTCTTCAGATAACTCCTCCATTCCAAGTATCGCAATTATATCCTGAAGATCCCTATATCTTTGAAGAACCTCCTGAACTTCTCTTGCCACTCTGTAGTGTTCTTCTCCAACAACGGCAGGATCAAGAACTTTAGAAGAAGAATCAAGGGGGTCAACAGCAGGGTAAAGCCCGAGTTCTGCCCTTCTTCTTGCAAGAACAACGAAAGCATCAAGGTGAGCGAACGTAGTAGCCGGAGCTGGGTCTGTGATATCGTCAGCCGGAACATATATAGCTTGAACCGATGTAATAGAACCATTCTTTGTAGATGTAATCCTTTCCTGAAGTTCTCCCATATCTGTAGAAAGCGTTGGCTGATATCCAACAGCCGACGGCATTCTTCCCAAAAGCGCAGAAACCTCAGAACCTGCCTGAACGAACCTGAAAATATTGTCTATGAATAGAAGCACATCTCTTCTCTCGACATCTCTGAAGTATTCCGCTATTGTAAGCGCTGTAAGCGCAACCCTAAACCTCGCTCCCGGTGGCTCGTTCATCTGTCCGAAGACAAGAACCGTATTCTCCAAAACCCCAGCTTCTCCCATTTCAAGCCACAGATCATTACCTTCCCTTGTTCTTTCGCCAACACCAGCAAACATGGAAAAACCCTTATGCTCAATTGCTATGTTTCTTATAAGTTCCATAACAAGAACAGTTTTTCCAACTCCGGCGCCACCGAAAAACCCTATTTTTCCACCCTTTGGGAACGGCGCCAAAAGATCTATGACCTTAAGTCCTGTTTCAAGGATTTCCACTTCAACCTTTTGATCCGTGAGCTTTGGTGCTGGCCTATGGATTGGCCACCAGTCATCAGCTTCAACTTCGCCTTTTTCGTCTATTGGCTCTCCGATAACATTGAACATCCTTCCAAGTATGTTTCTTCCAACAGGAGCTTTGATTGGTGCTCCAGTATCGACAACTTCAAGACCTCTTACAAGGCCATCAGTTGTATCCATAGCAACAGTCCTTACTACATTGTCTCCAAGAAGCTGCTCAACTTCAAGAATGAGCTTTTGACCACTCTGGGGATTGATAACCTCAAGGGCGTTGAATATATCTGGAAGCTCTCCCTCTGGGAATCTAACATCAACAACAGGTCCTATAACTCTCACAATTGTTCCCTTTGTACCTTTAGCCACCTTTATCAGCCTCCCATACTATCCGGCTTCTTCTATTTCCTTAAGAGCTTCTGCTCCGTTGACTATTTCGATAATTTCCTGCGTTATCGATGCCTGCCTTGCTTTGTTGTATTCAAGTGTCAATGTTCTTATCATTTCATTGGCGTTATCCGTCGCGTTCTTCATTGCGTTCTGCCTTGCGTAATATTCACTTACCTTCGCCTCAAACATCAGATACTGGAGTTTTGATGTGAGGTAGAAGTAAACGAACTTATCTATCATCTTTTCAACTGAAGGTTCAAACTCCATATTTTCATCTGCATTTTCGCTCTTCAATGGCAAAAGATCTATAACCTTAGGCCTTTGAATGAGAGCGTTCTTAAACTCACTGTAAATTACCTTCACCTTTCCTACCCCATCGTTTTTCACCATATCCATGACTTTATCTACTATCATAGAGGAAACTTCAACCGTTGGAAAATCGTACAATCTCTCATAAGCTTTTATAAGGTATTTGGACTTTTTAAAGTGAGTTGAACCTTTCGCTCCAACTGCTATGAATCCTTTAAAATCAGCTATTCTTTTCGATTCTTCCTCAGCGGTTTTTAAAAGCTCAGAGTTATAGGCTCCGCAAAGTCCAAGATCAGATGTAATTAAGATTATTATAGTATCTCCAGCTCCGGTGAAAAGCGGACTTTCTATTCCTTTAACGAGTATTTTTTCTTTCATCCTTTCTATCTCTTCTGCATACTCTTTGAAAGCTTTAAATGCCCTTTCAAATTTTCTAACCTTTGCCCTTGCCACCATTTCCATGGCTTTTGTTATTTTCATTAAATTCTTTGTTGCTTCAACCTTCTTCTTAATCGCCCTGAGCTTTCCTCTGCTCATATTTATTCAACCCCTATTTCCTTTTTGAATATATCTTTAAACTCCTCTATTGCTTTTATTAGCTTCTCTTCCGTCTCCTTAGATAAGTCCTTTGTCTCTACGATGTCTTTCAATATATCCTGATGTTTATCTCTCATAAATTGCAAAAATTCCTTTTCAAATCTTCTTACAGACTCAATCGGAAGATCATCAAGATATCCCTTTATTCCAGCGTATATAACAACTACCTGCTCTTCGACCGGCATTGGTTGGTACTGCTCTTGCTTTAAAAGTTCCATCAAATGCTGCCCTCTAACTATCTGAGCTCTTGTCGTTGGGTCAAGTTCTGTAGCAAACTGTGCAAAGGTCTCAAGTTCTCTGAACTGTGCAAGGTCAAGTCTTAGCATTCCTGCAACCTTCTTCATTGCTTTTATCTGCGCAGCACCTCCGACCCTTGAAACGGAAAGACCAACATTTATAGCAGGCCTGAAACCAGCGTAGAATAGTCCCGGTTCAAGGTAGATCTGCCCATCAGTTATAGATATAACATTCGTTGGAATATAAGCAGAAACATCGTTTGCCTGTGTTTCAATTATAGGAAGTGCAGTTAGAGAACCTCCACCGTATTTATCATCAAGTCTTGCAGCTCTTTCAAGGAGTCTTGAATGAAGGTAGAAGATATCTCCCGGGTAAGCTTCCCTTCCCGGAGGCCTTCTTAAAAGAAGGGAGAGTTGTCTATATGATACAGCGTGCTTTGAAAGGTCATCATAAACTACAAGTGCGTCCTTTCCGCTGAACATGAAGTACTCTCCCATTGCCGCTCCAGCGTAAGGTGCAATATACTGCAAAGATGCTGGATCAGAAGCAGAAGCAACAACTAAAGTTGTGTACTCCATTGCACCTGTCTGCTCAAGTTTGTCAACTATCCTTGCAATCGTTGCAGACTTCTGC
>JAMOOR010000017.1 GCA_027065235.1 Thermotogaceae bacterium
TTGGAGCCTTTCTTTCTCATTTAGGCTTTGAGGTTCATCTTATCGACCTTTTAAACAGACACGATCCTGATGTTCATAAGTTCGTAAAAGTTCCAAAAGATAAATACTATGGAACGGGGAAATTTCCCACCAAGGTAATAGAAAAGCCGCCAGTTTTATCAGATATTCCAAGAAAATTTAAAAGATATGGAGCACCGCCGGAATATTTGGAATACAAGATAAAAGAGATAGGAAAAGTCGATGCCGTTTTTGTAACTTCCACCATGACTTATTGGTATCACGGTGTTTGGGAAACAATAAAACTTCTCAAAACTTTAACAGATGCCCCTGTTATTTTAGGCGGTATATATACAAACATACTTCCATACCATGCTATGAAAAGCCCTGCCGATTTTGTTTTTCCATCCAACCGCCTTGAACTTCTTCCAAAGTTTTTGAAAGACAAATTGGGTATGAAGGTCAATTGCTCTCCCATAGACTGGTTTGAGGATTTAGACCCAGCCTACCACCTATACAAAAATGTTGGATACCTTGTGTTTACAGCCTCTATTGGATGTCCTTTTAAATGTACATATTGTATAACCCCTATAATGTGGCAAAGGTACAGAAGAAGAACGGAAGAAAAGATCATTTATGCTATAGAAAAATATCTTGATATGTTTAATGTAAAGGATGTGGCATTCTTTGATGACGCTTTTTTGGTAAATAAGTATAGGACAAAAAAGCTCTTAACATTACTCATAAACAAAAGAATAAATAAAAGGGCGAGATTTCACCTTCCAAATGGTATCCATGCAAGACTTGTAGATGAAGAGATAGCACATCTTTTACATGAAGCGAACTTTAAAACGATAAAGCTTGGTTACGAAACTTCGGGAGAACTTCAGAAAAAAACTGGTGGAAAAGTTTTTGATTCCGACATTGAAAGAGCCGTTGGACTGCTAAAAAAAGCAGGATTTACTCATAAAGAGGTGGCTGCGTATGTGCTCATAAATATGCCGGGGCAAAAGCTGCAAGATGTGATAAATGCTCTTCACTTTGTAAATTCCCTTGGAATAAAGATAAATTTAAACGAATACACTCCAATTCCGGGAACACCTGATTGGAAAGAGCTGGTTAAAAACGGGGTTTTTCAAGAAGATATAGATCCTCTTCTATTAAACAACACGGCTTTACCATTTTGGTGGAAACATGGTATAAGTAAAGAAGAAATAGAGTATGCAAAGAATCTAGTAAGAAAACTAAATAGCACGTTGGAGTCATAATTGTAGCCTATCCGGAAAAGTGATATGATAGCAGACGATATTTTAACTCATCATCTGTCATAACCTTACATAACTCCAAGGAGGTGCAAAGTATTGGAATTAACGTTATCCGATATTATTCGTATATTTAAAAGATGGCAAGGGATATTCTGGGTGGTAGTTATAGGTGTCACGGTTTTAACTGTTGGTGTTTACAGGATCCTTCCAAAAGAATATGAAGCCTCGGCGGTGCTTAAGGTTGAAGGAACAGCCGGATCCTCCTTAGGAGGTTTGGGGGCTTTAGTTGGAGTCAGTGGAGGCGGTGGAAAGGTAGAAGATTATATTGAGATGCTTAAAAGTCAGACTGTGATTGAAAATACTGTTAGAAAACTTGGACTTGTATCCGTATTTTTCAAGGAAGATGACATTAAAGAATTAAAGGAAAAAGGTTACGATGATAATGACTTTGTTATATTAGCTGCAAAAGTATTATCCGATAATCTTGATGTGTCGACATTGGGAAAATCATCTTTAATATCTGTTTCTTTTAAACATAAAGACCCACAAATTTCTTATAAGGTAGTAAACACGCTAATCGATGAGTTCCTCGAGCTTGTAAAAAGAACAAGTCTTCAATCCATATCAAAAAAGAAAGAATTTTTACTTGAAAAGATTTCGCAATATGAAAAGGATCTACAAGAAGAACTTCAAAAATATGTTGAATTTCAGAAAAAGCATGGTATAGTGTCTCTCCAGGATGAACTAGCTGTGAGAGCTGAACTTGTTAACAAGCTTCAAATGGATTATTTAAAATCTTTGCTGATGACTAAGGAATTACCAAAAAACAATGCATTGCCCAAAGATGAGCTTTCTTACTTTCAAGGTGCTACGGAAGAAGTTTTGGGACAATTGATAAACCAGTTAGTTTCATTGGAAAACCAATTGGTTGCTTTAAAAGCTATGTATTCTGAAGATAACATTAAGATAGTCTCTCTAAAACTTCAGATACAAGATCTAAAGAAAAGAATTAACGCCCTTAAGTTTAGCAATATAGATGATACAAACGCCCTTATGAGTCTCTATAAAAATGATATGAACAAATTCTTGGATGTTGAACCTGAGTACTATTTCATGCAATCAAGGTTGGATCTTTTAAAGAATATGACAACATTTACATGGCAGCAGTACATACAAGTTATGCTATCTGAACTTTCAATGGTGTCTCCTGTATCTATCATTTCAAAGGCAAAACTCACCCATGTACCAAAAACCCTCTCTACAAAACTCGTAGGAGCTATAGGCGGGGCCCTTGGAATATTTCTTGGAATTTTAATCGTTTTTTGGAAAGAAAGTTCGTCTAAGTTCATTACAGATCACATAATTTACTCATCGGAGAAAAACATCCAGAATTATCATGTGGTAAGAATAAAAAATGTTGAAGGAGATTTCAAAAAGTTATCCACAAAACTTCTTGACCTTGAAGGTGTAGTTTTAATCACCAGTCCAAACGATAACGACGGGAAGTCCACAGCTTCTGAATACATCGCAAAGTACTTAAGCAAATTGGGGAAAAAGGTTCTTTTAGTAGACGCAGATCCTTTAAAAAAATCCTTGACAATTAAATACGGTTTAGTATCATCTGATGGACTCACTGAAGGCATCTTGAATCCTCACAGAATCGGTGAGATTAGTTTTATACCATGCGGCAAATCTAAGGATATTCCAACAGCTGCAGCGGAAGAGCTAAACAAATTGAAGGAGAATTTTGAGATAATCTTGCTGGATTCGGTGAATTACGATGCGGATCCCATAACATTAGCTAAGTTGGATAATATCAGTCAAAAAGTTATCGTGGTTATTTCGGAAATGAATTCCGTTAAGACGCTATCCGATGAACTTATAACCAATGTGAAGGACAAACTATACACGATAATATTCAACAAAGTGAGGTGGATCTCATGAGAAGGCTGCTTTTTGTTCTTTTCATAATTTTCTCTCTTTCTTTAGCATTTGCATACAAGCTGAAACCTGGTGATGTGATCTCGGTCGATATATACACCTCAACGGGTCAAATAGTTGCCCAGAGTGTTAAAGTGAATGTAGAAGGTTATGCAGCATTGCCATATGTTGGCAGAAAGTACATAGCAGGACTTACAATAGAAGAAGTTCAGAAAATAGTTGAGAAAGCCGCCAGATCATTTCTCCCATCCGCGGTTATCTCTGTATCTCTTCAAAAGCCAAAACCAGAATATGTCATATTCGAAGGTGCTATCAGTGGATCAATAGACATATCCGAATTTACTGAGAATGAAAGGAAATTGATATTTCTTCTAGGCCTTGTTGGAAAGGGTCCTGGGGTTTATTCTCTAACAGGTCCTGAGATAGTGAAAATCATAAGAAACGGAAAGCTTATAGAGGTAGATGTTAAAAAATACTTTGAAACCGCCGATGATAGATACAACCCAACGGTGAAACCGGGAGATCTTATATATGTTCCCAGACCACAAACTGTAGGAATATTTGGAAGTTTGGTAAGATCTGGTGCTTATCAGATAGAATATGGTACCACTCTTTTGCAATTTCTCTCTAAAGCGGGAGCAGACATAAACCCACAAAAGGTAAAAGAGATAAAGTTATATAGGAATGGAAATATGATCTCATTCTCTCCATCTGACAATGACAAACTAAAGATGCTTTTAAAAGATGGAGATATTATCTATGTTGTTCCATATAAAGCCATCAACATATTCATTATTGGAGAAATTTCTGCAAAACTTACTGTTTCTGAGTATACAAAGCCAACACTAAAAAAGATAATTTCAGAAGCACAAATCAACTTCATTGACGGGCAATCCATAACCATAACCCTTATAAGAGATGGGAAAGAGAAGGAATTCGTAGTTGATAACCCTGAAAAACTGCCCGATATGCCTCTAAAAGATGGAGACATTATTTCTATATATAGAGAAAACGCAGTTAAAGTATATGTAAATGTTGAAGGTGGCAATGGAGGTGTTACAACATTCAGCTATCTTGAAACTCCCTCACTTAAGTCTTT
>JAMOOR010000018.1 GCA_027065235.1 Thermotogaceae bacterium
AGCAAAAACCTCTAACCCACCTCCACAAAACTGATACACCCCACAACCCTGCCGATGATGTGCACCTTGTCGTCCCACTTCATCTCTATTCTGGGAACATTCTGATTATCACTGACGAGATACAGCTTCTCGTTCTCTTTGTCAAAATAAACCCTCTTCACATAAAGCAGATCATCAACCACCAGCACATACACCCCTCCATCAAAAAATCCACCATCAAGCCTCCAATCACGAACCACAGCAAGGGACTTGTCTGGTATCGTCATCTCCATGCTCCTACCACTTACGGGAACGAGGCTTAGGCCTTTGAATGAAGTTAAGCCAAAAAACTTCCTGAGATACTCTTTGGGTATAACTAACGGTTCACTGGGAAATTCATAAGGAAAGATCCCCTGTCCTGCTGAAACTAAAGTCTCCTTGTAGTATGGAATAACAACATAATCATTTAATACAGCTGATTCTTTCGCTTCTAAAAGCTGTCCAGAAAGAGGCAACACTTGAATGTCACCTTTTTCAGTAAAAATACTTCCTTTCCCCATAATAAGCCAGTTAAGATTAACCGAAGGAAAAGCCTCTTTTATCAAATACACTCTATGTAAACTCATTGGCTCTCCTGCTTCATAGCGTATATATTCATTAAGGCTTATCCCGATTTTTTCTGCAAATTCACTTTGATCCATTCCAAGTCTCGTGCGTAGGATACGCAATCTATGAGATATATCTGAAGTAATAGCACGCCATTTTTCATCAAAAGTTACTTCTCCTAAAAACATGCTTCCTTTGCCAGTTAAAAGCCAGTCAAGAGATACACGAAGGCTATTGCTGATTTTTACAAGTGCATCTATCCTCGGTTTCCGAGATCCATAAATATAATCCTGAAGGGATCTGTAAGGGATATTACACAACTCAGCCGCTTTTTTTAGTGATAAACCTAAAACCTTAATAACTTCTCTAAGTCTTTTTGGTATATCGTTTATATTTGATACTTTTTCCATCATATATACCTTGACTTATCACGCGAAAATATTATATAATACACACAAAATCCAAATGTCAGTTGGAGAAACTTAACATAACCATACACATAAAAGTGCTTATTATGCAAGCAAAAAAGAATCGAAAAAGAAGCAAGCCAATAAGAAGTCAAATCTATCGTAAATTTGGCTGGACATTAGAGTGGTGGGCGAAAATTCGAGGTTTTTCAAGATGGCAGATGTATGACTTTCTGCGTGGTAGAGCAGGCAAGGAGACACAGAAAAGAATTATTAAGGCACTAAAAAAAGATGGGATAGATGTGGAAATTCGAGATGTGGAGACATAATCATCCATCAAAATTATCCATCAAAATCATCCATCAAAATCATCCATCAAAATTATCCATCATAATCATCCATCAGAATATTTGTAATTTAAGGAGGGGGCGAGATGATGACTGATACATCCACAGTATATAGTGTAAATGTTGGTAATAACCAAGAAGGATATCCTGCATTAGTTGAAATATTAGATAGCCAAGCTATCCGAAAACTGCCTCTTAAGCTTAACATTCTTGGAGCCTTTGTTGTGTTAAGGAATTCAAATTCTTTGGTTCTAACCACAGGCGAAATTGTTACATGGCTTATTGAAAATAAAGCTCTAACTACTGAAAACATAAGGGTAATTGAGAATAATTCTCAAAGAGAACAACGAGAATTGTGTAGATTAGGTCTAATGTTCAGTTTAACGCAAGAAGAAGCAAAAAAAGTAGGAGTCAAGCTTCCAAAAACAGCAAAGAGAGTATATGGGATAACCCCTGCTGGGGAAGAAGTCATGCGTTTTGTTAACCCTTACTTAGATTTCTTTGTGGATGAAGTTCTTGTGCCTGTCAGTTTCTATGAAGCAAACAAAAGACTCAAAGTATTGTTTGGACGGAGGAAGTTTTTTGGCTTACAAAAAATGAAAGAAACTTGTATCGTTCGACAAATTGGAAAGCTCACTTTAGTTCTTAAAAGGCTCGCCAAGAAGGAAGCAACCAAGGTTTTTACTGAGTTTCCATATATAGGAATGGATGACTTTGTTAGGTATCTGAAAAGAGTTAATATTTCCTTAACAGATGAAATGATACAACTTTTAAAACAGATATTTGGAGATAAAGAGAAGGTGGAGTGGACAAAAATATCATATATGTTCAGACATAAAAAATAAATAAAGGAGGGAGTTAGCAATGGGAAAGTTTACAGACACTATATGGGTAAATATAGATGAGCTTACACCCCACGCAGCAAATAGAGAGCTTTTTAACCCGCCTACTCTTGAAGAGTATGAAAGAATTAAAAAAAGTTTGAAAGATATAGGAAATCTTATTCATCCCCTAGTAATAACAGAAGATAAAAAAATCATATCAGGATGCTGGAGGGTAAAAGCAGCAAAAGAACTTGGCATAAAAAAGCTTCCTGCACGTGTATTCTATCCCAGTTGGCCAGGTGAAGAAATAAGGGTTCTAATAGATAGCAACGTTGCATCCAGAACAATTTCTCTAGCATCCCTTCAAAAGATAGGAAAAAAACTTTTACTCTTAAAGCCTCCAGAAGAGGTAAAACAATCTCTGATCCCCCCATTACAAAAACTCTTTGACAGGGGAGAGGCTTCTTATCTCTTGCTTGCTGAGCTTTCAGTTCTACCAAAAGAAAAACAAGAGGAATTTTACAAACTGATAAAACACTTTTTCTTTATCACTGGTGAGGAAAGGGTTGATAGTGAAAATTTTGAGAAGTTCAAACAGGTAAGCCAGCAGAATGAAGATGCAATAAAGAAATTAGAAGACCTTGAAAAAGAGCTTACAGAGAAAAACAGCCTTGTGGAGCAGCTACAGAAAAAGATTCTCCAAGCAGAAGCTGTAAAGGAAAGTTCTGTTGAAAAGATGAAGAAAATGGAATCTGAACTTGAGGAGCTCAAGGAGAAGCTTGAGAAGGCAAAAGAAGAAGGGAAGAAGGAGCTGGAGCAGGAGACTCAAAATCAGATAGATGAGCTTGTAAAGAAGCTTGAAGAAACAGACAGCAAAAGAATGGAGCTTGTAAGAGAAACAGCAAAGCTGAAAGATGAGCTTGAGCAAAAGAAAAACAGAATCAAAGCTCTTGAAGCAATAATAGAAAAGCAGAAGAAAAAAATAAGAGAAATATATAAGGAGGTAATGGAGGAAGCACAGCAAAAAGCAATAAAAGCTGTTGAAAAGAAAGCAGAAGAGTTAATCAGGAAAGAGAAAGCACTTCAGAAAAAAGAGCAGGAGATAGTCAGCCAGCAGTTCAGAAGCAAAGTCCTCAGGTATTATTCTGACGCTGGGCAAAATGACCAGCAAAGAGCAGCGTATCTGTGGCTTCAGAATGCGAAGTTTCAGTTGCAAAGCATGGTTTCGTTTTTGGGAGAGGTAGATACACGAGCAAGGGTGGTCTTTGGTATTGCAAGCGAGTTTGCGCTTCCTGAAGAGCTTGAGACACTGAGGAGGGAGCTGAAAGGAAGGCTTGAGGAAATAATTGATGCAGCAGAGCTTGTAATTGACACGATGGAAAACCCCGAAAACCCCATCATGGATAAGATAAAAGAGTGGGCGAGAAAAGCAACAGCCCCTTTAAGAGATGATGGAAATGGGAATGGAAGAGATAAGTAGCTAACCGAACCACAAAAATATTTACAGGAGGTGTGCCCCGATGAAAAAAAGAAAAAAGCTGGACAACTACAGAAAAAGATACATTCTCCTCAAAATATTCCTCAGAGCAAAGCAGCAGCTCATTATAGACATCCTCTCAGCAGGGTTGCTTAAGAAAAAAGAGCTTTCTCCCCCAAGAGGTGAGTGCTTCCTTGATTACCTTTACCTCAAGGTGGAAGATCCAAATATAAGAGAAAGAATACGATCTCTGATCCTTATGAGAGAAGAAATACTCAGAATGTGGTTTTTTGAAATAGCAAGAGATACAGCTTTCTTTGAACACCTTGATCCGTCTGGAGTCTCATCTACTCTTGCCAAGCAGAAGTTCAGGCAGGCACTGGACAGCGCAGGTGGGTATGAAATTGATGGGGAGCTCAGTGTGAAAATGCTCAAGATGAGGATTGATAAAGACATGGAAAGAATCAGAAAAAAGATAACTCCTGAATTCCACTTCGTCTCCAGAAAAGAAAGCTACGAGGACGCAGCAGATGTGTCTGAGGAGATCCTTGTGGAATATGCCACCCCTGAGGATTGGCTGATTGCAAAAGAAAGTGGTGCTTTCTGGCTGAA
>JAMOOR010000019.1 GCA_027065235.1 Thermotogaceae bacterium
ATATTCTATTACTCAGGTCATGGTTATTCAAAAGATGGAAAAGCATACATAATTCCAAAAGATGTTGACAGCACATTCATAGAAGACACAGCTATAAACTTCACAGAAATTCTCAAAAGACTTAAAAGCGTCGTAAAAACCCGAAATGTCGTGATAATAATGGACGCATGCTACTCTGGGAGCCTTGCAAAAGACAGACCACTCAAATTCAAAAGATACGAAAAAGTATCACTTGAAAGCCTGTCAGAGAGCTATGCTTTCTTGCTCTCCTCAAAAGGAGATCAAACATCACAGGAAAGGGAAGAAGGCGGAGGCTGGTTCACATATTACTTGATAAAGGGAATACAGGGGCAAGCAAACAAAAACGGCGATGATACGATAAGCCTGAAAGAGCTCTATGACTACTTAAAAGAAAAAGTTGAGGATGCCACCAATGGAAAGCAAACTCCCATTCTTCTTGCAAGCGCTGATATTATAGTAGCAAAAGACATGAGCACAATATATAAAAACATCCTTGCAGAGATAACAAGCCTCTGGACTCAGGGGAATTTGAGCGAGCAGCTTTTCAAACTATACGCAAAGATATTGAACCAACCCGCAGAAAAAGACACAAAAGAAGAAGCTAAAATAAGGGAATACCTTGTCAAATATTACAGGGGAGCGATAGACCTTCAAGGGCTTGTGGCGATAACGAAAGGCTTGGGAGTGGTCAATGAAACACAAGAGAAACCGCAAATGGAAAAACCCGTAGAAAGTGAGGAGAAATACGAGGAAAAAGGCACAGCATATTTAAAACTCATCCCATCCAACGATCTTGCAAAAGGAGCAAAGGTTTACATAGATGGAAAATACGCAGGAAAGATAGAAGGAGATATGTTCAGCATTGAGGTTGAAGCTGGAAAGCATAAGGTATTGATAACAAATGAGAAAATAGATGACATGGAGTTTGAAATTGAAGTTGGAGAATACGAAATATACAAAAAGGAAATAGTTGCAAAACCAGCAACAAGGGTGATAAAGATAATAACGAATCCTTCAGGTGCAAAGGTATACAAAGATGGAGAATACATAGACAAAAGCCCAACATTTTTGAAAGTAGAAGTTGGAAAAACATTTCACATAAAACTTACAAAGGAAGGATATGAAGAGAGAGAATACGACATATACATACCATCAAAGGGAAATGTGATGGAAAAAGAATATACACTTATACCGAAAAAAACTACTTTAAAAATCTACACAAATCCAGAAGGAGCTTTTGTATACCTAAACGGAAAGTATCAGGGGATATCTCCACTTACCATAGAGAAATCAGAGCAGCCAATAAAAGGAACCATAAAAATTACAAAAAAAGGATATGAGGAAGAAAGCATAGATGTTTATGTAAAAGCACGAAAAGAGAAAATCATAAACGAAACACTTAAAAAGATAATACTTCTTGACATAAAAACCGTTCCATCTGGAGCGAAAGTATACATAGATGACAATTACATTGGGGAAACTCCGTTGTATAAAAAGGTAGCGACGAAAGAAGGACTGTTAGTTATTAAAAAAGCAAGATACGAGGTTGTAAAAAAACAAATCCCGCTATGGCAGGATAGAGTTTCCCTCAGCTTTTCTTTGAAAAAGAGTGCACCTCCTATCATCTGGCAAAAAGCCCTTGGGGGAAGTAAGAATGATGTAGCATATAGCATTCAACAAACGAGTGATGGCGGATTCATCGTTGCAGGAGGAACAAGATCAAACGATGGGGATGTCGGTGGATGGCATTGGGGATACGGTGTATATGCTCCATATTCGGATTATTGGGTAGTAAAGCTTGACAGCAGTGGAAACATAGAGTGGCAAAAAGCTCTTGGCGGAAGTAAAGATGATGGAGCATATAGCATACAGCAAACAAATGATGGGGGATACATCGTTGCAGGCTGGACATACTCAAACGATTGGGATGTCGGCGGATGGCATAGAGGATATAATAATAGTTTTGGATTTGTTCTTCCATATTCGGATTATTGGATAGTAAAGCTTGGCAGAAATGGAAACATACAGTGGCAAAAAGCACTTGGGGGTAGTGGTGAAGATGTAGCATATAGCATACAGCAAACAAGACATGGGTGGGGATACATCGTTGCAGGGTATACAAAGTCAAACAATGGAGATGTTAGCGGAAATCATGGGAAAGAAGACTTTTGGGTAGTAAAGCTTGACGGAAATGGAAACATACAGTGGCAAAAAGCACTTGGGGGTAGTGGTGAAGATGTAGCATATAGCGTCCAGCAAACGAGTGATGGAGGATTCATCATCGCAGGCTGGACAAAGTCAAACGATGGGGATGTTAGCGGAAATCATGGAGATGGTGACGCTTGGATAGTAAAGCTTGACGAAAATGGAAACATACAGTGGCAAAGAGCCCTTGGTGGGAGTAGAAATGATGAAGCAAGAAGCATTCAGCAAACGAGTGATGGAGGATTCATCGTTGCAGGCTTGACAAAGTCAAACGATGGAGATGTTAGCGGATGGCATGAGGGATACGGTAAATATGGTCCATATTCGGATTATTGGATAGTAAAACTTGACAGAGATGGAAACACAGAGTGGCAAAAAGCTCTTGGCGGAAGTGACGATGATTGGGCATTGAGCATTAAGCAAACAAGTGATGGAGGATACATCGTTGCGGGGTATACAAAGTCAAACGATGGAGATGTTAGCGGATATCATGGAGATTATGACGCCTGGATAGTAAAGCTTGACAGCAGTGGAAACATACAGTGGCAAAAAGCTCTTGGAGGAAGTGATGATGACAGAGCATACAGCATCCAGCAAACAAGAGATGGAGGATACATCGTTGCAGGGCGTACAGAATCAAATGATGGAGATGTGAACGGATGGCATAAGGGACACGATATAGTTGGATGTACAGCCGACTTTTGGATAGTAAAGCTTGGCTGGTGAATAATGCCGCCTTCTTGGCGGCTTTTTTTGTTTTTTAAGCTCAGAGAATCGTTATTTTTCTGAAGTACTCACTTCAAAAACCTCGCCAGCACATCAAGGGGCATGGCGGCTAAAAGAGAGGTGATACAAGAAGAACCTTTCCTCCCTTGTTGATGAATACTGCATCACAAAGCAAGATCTTATATTTAGCGATAGTTGGTATAGAGAAGAAATGGGCTGGGAAGAAGATGAAGAATAGGTAAATAATTTACGGGCAGCTTAAACAAAATTTAATTATGTCAGGCTCTGCTTTTACACAGTTACTGCAAAAGTCCCAAGTCCCGGAAAGTCTCCACTCAAGATATAGATGATATCCTTTTCAAAGCTTCCAGATCGTTTATCTTTATGATGTTCCTATTTATTTCGATCAGTCCATCATCTGACAACTCAGAAAGAACCCGTGATATGGATGGCCGTGCAGCCCCGAACCTTCTTGCAATCTCTTCCCTTGTATGTGGAAGTTTTATAGTTAAGCTATTTTGTTTCTCACTTAAATCTACGATATATGATATCATCTTTTCTTTTAAATCGCTCAATATGACCTGAGAGAGTCTATTTATTAGACGGGAAAATTGCTTTCCAAGATATGCCAGAAATGAAACGGCACTTTCTTTATCCTGCCACATGTAATTGAAGAATTCTTCTCTTTTTATAGTTATTATTTCCACGTCGGTTACAGCTATAAGGTCAGTATCAAGTACCGGGTTATCAGAAAATGTTACACAAGGGAAAATGAATTCTGGCGCTTTTATTCGATCGATCTCCAGAATTCTTCCGGATCTTCCAACGCTTTCTATTTTTAATTCTCCCGTCTTTAGAATCATTATTTCGTCGAATTCTTCACCAGCTGTTCTCACAAAGTCTCCCGCTTTATAAGTCTCTTTTTGGCAGTCTAGCTTATTGCATTCCGTATCATTAATGAGTTTTTCAAGAACATCCACTCTAATCACCTCTTAGGTATATCGTTGTAAATGGAACGCCCTAAACCGAATTATATCACTATGTGGTATCATAAAAGCATGAGTTTTACAGAGATTTTGAGGTTTATAAAACTATGCTGCTATGAGAAAAGAATTACTCATGCAACAGCGTTGCTTTTGATGTATTCTAAACCAAAAAAAGGTGTTAAGAACGTTCTAGAACTCGGTAGCGGAAATGGCGCTGTTTCTATAGGGATATCAAAGCTATACAACGTGCATGTTGTTGGTGTGGAGGTACAGGGGGATCTGGTTGAGGCTGCAAGAAAGTCTGCATTTATG
>JAMOOR010000020.1 GCA_027065235.1 Thermotogaceae bacterium
TGATGTTGCGAATAATAAATTTGCTGTATTAGAAAAGTTTAAAGAAAAACTTCGGGAGGGATGAAAAGTGGCAGTTCCAAAACAGAAAAGGTCAAGAAGTAGAACTCACAAAAAGAGAGCAAAGATTTATAGAGCTATATCTGTAGCTATGGAAATATGCCCAAACTGTGGAAAACCAAAGATGCCCCATAGAGTTTGCCTCCATTGTGGGTACTACAACGGGAAGCAGGTTCTTGAAATAGCGGAGTGAACTAAAGATGACAAAGATAGGTTTGGATATAATGGGAGGAGACAGGGCGCCAGAAGAGACAATCGAGGGCGCCCTTTTGGCATTGAAAGAGTTTGAATTTCAGCTCTACGCCTTTGGTGACGAAAACTTGATAAAACAAAAGATCCCAAATGCAGTCCTTGTTCCCTCCTCCGATGATTTAAAGATGGATTCCAAACCTATGGAAGTTTTAAGAAGGAAAAATTCTTCGATACACCTCGGGCTCCAATACTTGAAGGAAGGAAAGATAGACGCTTTCGTGAGCGCTGGAGGGACTGGGCCATTATTCCTTGGCGCAACTTCAATCGTTGGAAAGATCAAAGGGATAGAAAGGCCAGCTCTGGCGGTTCCTGTGCCTTCTACAAACGGTTTTACGGTACTCATTGATAACGGTGCTAACGTTTCTGTAAGAGCAAAACATCTTCTTGATTTTGCGATAATGGGAATCGCTTATGCAAAGGTTCTTGGAAGGGGAAATCCCAAGGTTGGACTTTTGAATGTGGGAGAAGAGGAAATAAAAGGAACTGATCTCGTGAAAGAGGCTTACGCTTTGTTGAAAGAAAAGCTGGGGAGCAGGTTTTATGGAAATGTTGAAGGGCGGGATATAAATACAGGAGTGGTTGATGTTGTAGTTACCGATGGATTCACTGGAAATGTTGCTATGAAGACGATGGAAGGTGTTGGAAAGCTTGTTTCACAAAGCCTTAAAAAGTCAATAAAATCCTCTGGATTTTTTGCCATGCTCGGAGCAGCTTTGATGAAGAAAGCTTTTGAGAAGTTCAAAAAACTCCTTGATCCATCAGAATATGGCGGGGCTTTCATTTTAGGTGTTAACGGCGTTGTTGTAAAAGCTCATGGAAATTCCGATAGAGTTGCAATAAAGAACGCAATAAAGGTTGCAATAAGTGGAGCAAAGATGAAACTTGTTGATCTCATCAGAGGTGAAGTTCAATGAGAAGGGTGATAGTTGCGGGGAAATTCAACGTGGATACCTTCTACTACATAGACAAAATCTCCATAAATGACAACAACGTATCTAAAGAAGTTATCGTTGATCTTGGCGGAAAGGCGGGAAATGTAGCAGTAGCATTGAAAAGGTTAGGAATAGATGTAGTTGTAACGGGATGCGTTGGAGATGATCTTGAAGGCGAGTTTATAAGGAAGACTCTTTCTGATGAAGGGATAGATATTTCCCACCTTAAAACATGTAAAGGTGCAACAGGAAGGACCGCTATCGTCGTCACCAAAGATGGGGAAAACACCATGTTTAATCATCCCGGTGTGAATGAAAAATTCTCTCCAGAACTTATAGATTGGACTTTGGTAGAAGAAGGGGACGTACTTTTTATTCAGTTCGGTATACCAGTTGATAGCATCTTTGAGCTTTCATCGATGGCTAAAAGAGCTGGAATGATGGTCTACGTCGATACATCGTTTCCATCCGAAATTCCATGGGACGCTTTTTCTTACATAGATTACATGTCTCCAAACGAGAGAGAGCTTTTGCAGATATCTGGAAAGAAAGAGGTAGAAAAAGCCGTTAAATCTTTATTTAAAAAAGGGATAGAGGTCCTTCTTGTTAAGATGGGAGAAAAAGGTGTAAAAATTTTTGAAGGGAAGAATACTTATGAAATACCTGCTATTCAGACAAAAGTTGTGGATACAACAGCGGCGGGTGATGCTTTCAATGCAGGATTCATCTATGGAAGGCTAAAGGGACTTAGCGATGAAGAGAGCGCAAAGCTTGGCGTTGTTTTAGCATCAATAGTCGTTGAAAGAAAGGGAAGCTCTTCAACCATGCCCACCTTGGGTGAGATTAAAAAACGCCTTGAAGAACTCGGATTAAACATCAGGATTTAAAGACAGGTATCGGCATTCCTAGAAAGTCTATCCAAAATGCAACGTTGTCAAATTTTTTGAATGGATTTTCTAAAACAACGAATTCCCCTTCCACAACCTTCGTATCAAACCTGTAGCATGCTCCGTTCTTTAGTACAACCTCGAATTGTCCGCTAGGTATGCAGTTTTCTTCCCCTTCATAGAGTTTTACGTTTTTTACATCAAGAATCCTGACAGCGTAAGTCGATATTCCCGATCTTAGTATCATCACCTTTTCCCAAACCTTAGTGCTGGGAAGTTCTATTATGAATCTACTTCCTTTCCCTTTTTCTGTCTCAACACCTATGCTACCTCCCGCCGACTCTATGAAAGTCTTAACCGAAGAAAGTCCAACTCCCCTTCCACCACCAAGATCCGCTTTTTCCTTTGTGGAGAAGAAAGGATCAAAGATGATCTGAACAAGCTCCTTTTCATTTTGGGGAACCTCTCTGCCCATCTGGATGAGTTTTTCCTTTATTCTTTCAAAATCTATACCTTTTCCATCATCTTCCACGGTTATGACTATCTTTCTCCCCTCAACCCATGAAGAAATTCTAACGATTCCCTCTTCATTTTTTCCCAAATTAATTCTTTCTTGGGGGGGTTCAATTCCATGGACCACAGCATTCTTAACTATGTGCACAAGAGCGTTTCTTATAGCGGAAGCTATTTTCTTCTTGACTCTAACGTCCGAAGTGTCAAGCTCAAAGCGAACTTTTTTCCCTTCCCTGGTGGCTTCTTCATACACAAGCCTATCAAAACCTCTTAAGACGTCCTTTAAAGGTATAGTCTGAAGCCGCCAGTATATCTCTCTTAAGGAGTTTGTAACAGCCTGGAGGTTTTCAAAAAGTTCTTTGTCATCATAATAATTTCTAAAGGCATGAAAGAGAGCTTTTTTTGCAAATTCCCATGCGTCTTCTATAAGTTTTTCATCAAGTTCTGTGGTTATTTCAATTACGTAACTCTTCTCTTCTGCTACCTTTTCCTCTTCCTGACCCGAGAGAATTTTCTCTATCTTTTCCAGATCCTCTTGAGTTAAATCTTTACCCAGCTTTTCTCGAAATATATCCAAAACTTTAAGGAGCCTTGGGATTATATACTGAGGCAGGGACAGATTTTGCTTCCACAATGGCTTTACAACATCCTCCACTCTATGGGCAGCTTTTGAGTAATTTTCAAAACCGAGCATTTGAGCTGTGCCCTTTATTGTATGAAACTCCCTGTATATAAGTTCTATATCTTGTCCATCCCTATTTACGAGCTCATCTTCTATCCTTGAGAGCCTTTCGGTTACCTCTTCCTTAAATAGCTCAACAATATCTCCAAGCTCTTCCATATCCATTACGCTTCAACTCCCAAGGATTTTTTCACATTTTCTGTTATTTTGCAGAGCTCTATCCTCTCTCTGCCCGATGGATCAGAGGAGATTTCCTCGTATTCGAACATAAGAGCAACATCATTATAGACTATGAATATCCTCTTCGCAGCTCTTTTCAGGTTCAAAGCTTTCTGTAGATCAACAACAGGTATTATCCTGTCTCCTCTCAAACAGAAACCTATAATCTCCCCTTCCTGCAAAATGGGGTTGTATTCCAAATTATTTCCCATCCACTCATAATTCTTGTTGTCCATTTCAACATAATACTTATCTAGCAGTAGGTAGAGCGCCATAAATTTTCGCCCCGAAGACAAAGTATATATCTAATTTATTCAAAGGAGTTTTGTAGGCCACTCCTACCTCTATTGGTCCAAGCATTGGCACTACTATATTAAGCCCCACCCCTGTCGATGATACAAAATTTGATAGCTCATCAATATCGTTCGTTCCATTGCCAAAATCGTGGAACGTGACAATGTTTACAGGAACAGGATATTTGTATACCGAATACCTAATTTCTGAAGATAATCTGTAAACATACTCCCCTGATATTGCCTGCCCTCTGACCGTATCAAATGGAGCGGGGACCACCAATACTTCCCCTTTTTCGTTGTATACGTACCCTCCAAATCCTTTAAGTGCAAAGTAGAAATTCCCATAGATTGGAGCGTATACACCAAAATCACCAGTTATTTTGTAGTAAGACTTCTCTTCTGTTGGCATCAATCCACCTTTTTCTAAACTTTCATGGATCATGAATCCTTTTGTTGGGTTTAGTGCACTATCTCTTGAATCCCATACATGAGATACACCTATGGTGTTTACAAAGCTCCAGCTTGGAAGTACCGACTCAACCTTGTAATAAACGGAAAACACGTTGTTCATTATCGGAAGTGTTGAAAGGGCTATGGAATAGTTTATTGTGGATGTGGACTGCGTTGTACTGGCGTCAGTTAGAAATTCATAGGATAAGGCTGTGTCAAACTTCATCGGGAGCATAAGAGGCCTTGGCAGACCGTAAGATAGAGATACGTTCTTTTTATCAAACCCTAAGAAGGTGCTGAAGGATATGTTCTGTCCTCTCCCCCATGGATTTATCGTAGATAGGCTTAGTTGACCACCGAAGCCTTCCCAAAATGCTTTATCTTTCCCTGGTGGTCCCCAGGACACCGCCCCCATGAACTGGAACTTTTTCTCTTTTTCTTTCATCTTGATGAGAATATCTACCTGTGTTGAATCCTTTGTTCCAAGAGGGAGAATATCTACCTTTTCAAAGTAACTTGATCGATTTATAGCACCATAGGTATCAGCGAGTTTAAGCTGATAGAGAGGATCGTTTGATTTTATCGTCACAAGATCGTCTATAAGAAACTCCCTTGTGTGCTTGAAGCTACATCCATAATCTTTGGTTTCTTTAGTATCACTTATGTAGTCTATTTTGCAATCATCGCTCGGAGATATGAACTCATATACGATATGTTTTATCCTCTTTTCCAAGATGTTAAATTGCAACGTGTCTTTGTCGTACCTCACATCCATCCACGTCATCAAATACCCTTTTTGGTCGTAAAGATCAAGAATCTTCTGAGCAGTTTTGAGGACTTCTACGTTGGACACCTTTTTACCTTCTAATTTAGAAGCGATTTTCATCAGTTCTTTACCTTCCACAAGACTGTTACCGGTTATCTTCACTTCTTTTATAAAACTACCATCTTCTACAACCTTCCTCAGTGCAGTATAAAAGACAAGATTTACAACCTTGTCTTTGATATCCTTCAAATTGACCGGCTGAGGCTTTATGTTTATGCTAACGAAGTAGTATTTTTGTGACAAAAAGCTGAGCATCCTTTGAACATCTTCCACCTTTGGGTAGGACTTCTTCTTATCTTTTACCCATCTTAGAAGCCACGGCGTGTTGTAATAATCCTTCAGCGTCTGAAAACCAATACTCTTTTTAAGTTCATCAAAGCTTAGTTCTTTCTCTCCTTCTCCCCTAAATACTATATCCCATACTCCATACTCATCGATGTTTATTGTCAAGACCGTAGACGGATTCAAATCAGGTTGAATGCTTACAAGGAAATATCCCGCTTCTCCATAGAGTTTCTTTATATTCTCAACGGTATTCCTCAAATCGTTGGTATTTAAAATTGTTCCTTCTTTTACGGTAATGTTAGATGCTATCTTGCTCTCTTCTATTAACTTCGGACCGTTTATCTTATATTCCACCTTTTGAATAACAGGATTTTCTTTAACGATGAACTCCACTACTAAATTTCCTTCCTCGTCAAAATCCGGACGGGATTTTACATCAGAGAAGTATCCTGTATCCATTATGAGTTTTTTCATCATCTCGATCTCGTTCGCCACAGCACTGAATGGTACATCCTCACCCAAATACCCTTTTAACAAAGCTTGCAGCCGTGTCTCACTTACATTTTCAAGTCCAACAAACTTAACTTTAGAAATTGTTATAGAGAATGTCATTAACGCTATCACTATTATCACAATTACAAAGAACTTTCTCACTCTGTTTCACCCCTTTGTGCAAAGTAAACTAATTCGGCCTCTATAAATAGATCGATCTCCCCGTCCATAACAGAATTAACATCAGAAGTTTCAACTCCGGTTCTATGATCCTTAACGAGATTATAAGGATGCATTATGTAAGATCTTATCTGGCTTCCCCACTCGATTTTCTTAAGTTCACCTTGTATGTTTTCAATTTCTCTTCTTCTTTTCTCAAGCTCAAGCTGAAGTAGCCTTGCCTTCAAAATTTTCATTGCGGTTTCCTTATTCTTATGTTGTGATCTTTCCGTTTGTATTGAAACAACGATTCCCGTGGGAATATGGGTAATTCTAACCGCTGATTCTGTCTTGTTAACATACTGTCCACCGTGACCAGAGGCTCTAAAGGTGTCTATTCTAATCTCATCAGGTTTTATCTCTATATCCACATCATCGGTTATCTCAGGTATAACATTCACAGATGCAAAAGAAGTATGCCTTCTTCTTGAAGCATCAAAGGGAGAGATTCTTACGAGTCTATGAACACCCCTTTCGTGTTTAAGGTACCCGTAGGCATACTCTCCCTTTATCAGAATCGTGGCGCTTTTTATCCCCGCTTCTTCTCCCGGTTGGAAATCGACTGTCTCCACACCAAAACCTTTCTTTTCTGCCCACCTCGTGTACATCCGTAGGAGCATCTGCGCCCAATCGTGAGATTCAGTTCCCCCAGCTCCCGGATGGATGGAAAGATAAGCGTGGTTTTGATCGTACCTTCCATTGAGAATCATCTCAAGCTCAAAGGTTCTTACCTTCTTTTCTACTTCTTTAACAAGCTCTTCCACATTAGAAACCATATCAGGATCCTCGTCAGAAAGCTCTATTGCCACCTCTATATCCTCGAAAAGCCCTTCTATCTCTTTTGCCTCTTCAAGTAGTTTTCTTATTTTCTGTGCTTCCTTTGTTATCTCCTGTGCTTTCTTAGAATCATTCCAAAAATCAGAAGATGACATCGTTCTTTCCAGTTCATCAAGTCTTTTTTTCTTTTCTTCCTTGTTGAACACCTTCATCGCATCATCGAATTTCTTCTCAAGGTCTTCTATCTTCACTCTCAAGTCATAGCCTATCACTTCCTGCTCACCTCCAACTACTTATCCTAACACAAAAAATCCCTTTCAGAAGGTTAATTTTATCATTCCATTTGACTCGACTTTACCCTCAAAAGATCTTGTGATAGTATTATCATATGATATATAATGAGAAAAAATTCTCATGTGTGTGAGGTGATCATATGAGCACAGGCAGGTTTTTAATCATAGATGGTGATATATCGATATCTTCGAAAAGATGTTTTAGCTGCAAACATTACGGTTCAAAGAAAAATATAGCAGGCATAGATAAATTCTGTGCAGGGTACGTCATGAAAATAGAAGTCGACGATAGAGCTTTCTGCGAAGTTAAAGAAAAAGAGGTTAAATACGACGAAAGATGCTCAAACTGGAAATTAGACAAGAAAGTTAAAGCCTTCATGAAACAAGCGGGGTAAGGTCTATGGAACCACTTACCGTTGCGAAGGTGGATATTTGGGTTGCTTTTCTTCACGGGCTAATATCCTTCTTCTCGCCCTGTATTCTGCCAATAATCCCCTTTTTTGTTTCTGTCATATTCTCCAAAAAGGGCTTTTTCAATCTTGTCATGTTTTTAGTGGGATTCTCCACGGTATTCATCGTCTCGGGATTTTTCTCAAGTGAAATAGGAGGCATTTTGATATCTCCATTGAGCAAAAAGATAACCGGAACTCTTATAATAATTATGGGAGTTCTGATGCTTATGGACATTAATATATTCAAACTTGGCAAGATCACTAAATTTTCCATAGAGCGTGGCTATAGCCTTCCATCGTTCATACTGGGAGCTTTAATAGGTATTTCTTGGGTGCCCTGTTCAACACCAGTCCTTGCAAGTATATTGATAATAGCCTCTTACAAAAAAAGCCTCTATTCTATCCTTCTTCTTTTCTTTTATTCTTTAGGTATGAGTCTTCCCCTTCTCATTTTTGGAAAGCTTATAGATAAGTGGTACGATAACAGCGAGAAATTAAAAAAAGTCTTTAAAACGGCAAAAGCTCTTGGAGCGGTTTTTATTATAATAATTGGAATTTTAATGACTTTAGGAAAATTCGTTGTTTGAAAAGGAGGTTATCTCATGAAGAGAATTCTAGTTGCTATAGCTTCTGCTATACTTTCATCCTACATTTTAGCTTTCGGTATTGTCCATAACTTCGATATCGCTCAAAAATTGGCAAAGATAGAGCAGAAGAAAATAGTGTTGATATTTGAAATGAAAACCTGTGGATATTGCAAGCTGCTCAATTCAACAACCCTTCAAAACGAAAAAGTTCGAAAATTCTTGAGCATAAACTACATAACAACCATCGTTTACGCCGATGAAAATATAGAACTTTTCCAAAAGTTCAATGTCCATGCAACACCTACCCTTTGGTTTTTCCAATATGAAAAAGGCAAGCTCGTAGCTATAACCTATGTCCCCGGATATCTTCCTGCAGATTTGTTTTTAAAGGTAATAAAGTATGTTTATAAACTTCCGAAAGAGAAATTTGAAGACTATGCCAAGAAAAAAGACGACTTTATCGGTGAAAGAAAATTGGTAAAAGTCTCGAAGGAAGAGGCGGACTTTGTCTTAAAAAACGATCCTGATGCCGTTTTTGCAAAATCCGAGAAGGACTTCTCATTTGAAACCAAAACATATATTACAGATAACGAAAACCTTGCAAAATGGCTTATCAAACATTCATATCGCGTTCTTCTGATAGAGCCAAGTAAAGTCTTTTAATATCACCAATCGAAAGCTGCTCAGCTCTTTTCTTTGGATCTATGTTTGCTTTTTCAAGCAGAGCTTCTGGGCAGGCAGCAATGGATTTTAAGTTGTTCTTTATCGTTTTTCTTTTGCTAGAAAATATCGCTGAAACAAATTTTTTATAGCTTTCAAAATCCATGTCATAACCTTTGAACGTGATCTTTATGACCGTCGAGTCTACCTCAGGATTTGGCAAAAAATGAGATTTTGACACATCAAAAAGCTTTTCCACATTGCAGAAAGATTTAACAAGCACAGTTAAATATCCGTAACTACGCTTTCCCGGCTCTGAAAGGATTCTTTGAGCGACCTCCTTTTGAACCATCAAAATCGCCTTTTCAAATCTTCCTTCTTTTAATATTTTTTCAATAATTCTTCCCGTTATCTTATATGGAATATTCGCAACATAACTAAAGCCATCTTCTAAAAAGGAAAGATCAAGTTTTAAAAAATCCTCAAATATGAGCTGGACATTTCTGTAACCTTTTAACCTCTCTTCGAGCAGATCTTTCAATCTTTCATCTATCTCTATCGCATAAACCTTAGACGCAACTTTTGCAATCTCTTCCGTTAGAGTTCCTGCTCCCGCTCCGATTTCAACTATGACATTTCCTTGTCCTATTCCAGCAGCTTCTACTATTCTTCTTGCTACCCTCTCATCAGACAAGAAATTCTGACTTAAGCTTTTTTTAAGTTTAATGCTATATTTTTTTAAAAGGTTGGCCGTTTTCATGAAAGTACCACCCTGTACTGAATTGCCTCCAATATATCCTCCTTTTTTACATCTGCTCTTCCATCAAGATCAGCTATCGTCCTTGCAACTCTCAAAATCTTGTCGATGGCTCTTCCAGACAGGTTATACTTATCGGAAAACCTTTCAAGTAGAGTCAACGATGATGAGTCAAGTCTTATATACTCTTCAATCTCTTTTTTTGAAAGTTGTGAATTCAGTTTTCCCCTTTTAAGCTGTATTTCCCTTGCCGCAACTACCCTTTTTCTTATTTTTTCGCTTTTTTCACCCTTTTTGTCGCTTACAAACTCCTTGAACTTCATTCTTTTAACCCTTATATGAATATCTATCCTGTCAAGTATCGGCCCTGATATTTTGCGGGAATATTTGATCTTCTCATAATCTGAACATATACACTCACCATTTTCATCTATCTCAGTGCAGCTGCATGGATTCATAGCTCCCACAAATATGAAATTGGCAGGATAAACAGCCGTGGTCTTTGCGCGAGATACGGTTACTTTTCTTTCTTCCAGAGGCTCTCTCAAAGCTTCAAGAACATCCCTCCTAAACTCTGGGAGCTCATCCATAAAAAGAACACCATTATGGGCAAGGGAAATCTCACCGGGCCTTGCATCGCTCCCGCCACCAACTATGGCAACTGGAGAGGCTGTATGATGGGGTGATCTAAAAGGCCTTTTGTTTATTATCCCATCGTGTAAAAGCCCAGCAACACTGTATATCTTGGTTGTTTCAAGTATCTCGCCGAAACTCATCGGTGGCAGTATAGTAGGAAGTCTTCGCGCAAGCATCGTCTTTCCAGAGCCCGGTGGTCCCACCATCAAAACATTGTGGAAACCCGCTGCGGCTATCTCCAAAGCTCTCTTTGCAACCTCTTGCCCTTTAACCTCTTCCATATCAACATCGAAGTCAAAGGAGCAAGCTACCTCTTTCTTCTGAACCTCTTCGAAAATGGTTACATCGTTGACGAGTTCTAAAACTTCCCTTAAAGACTCTAAAGCGTATGTATTTTTAAAACCTATAATAGCTGCCTCTTCGTAATTATCCTTCGGAACCACAACGATTCCATTGAAACCTTCCTCTTTAAGCTTCATCAAAGAAGGCAAAACCCCTCTTGAAGGTCTTATCTCTCCCTTTAAAGAAAGTTCGCCCATTGCAAACACATCTTTTTCCTTTAAATCGCCAGTGCTTAAAAGAATTGCAAGGGCTATCGGAAGGTCAAAATGAGAACCAGACTTTTTAAGATCAGCGGGGGAAAGATTAACGGTTATCCTACCTTTTAGAAAATCAAACCCGTGGTTCCTTAAAGCCCCTTTTACCCTTTTCTCACTTTCTTTCACGGCAGTATCTGCCATACCAACTATATCTATTCCACGAAGAACACTCTTTCTGTCTATATCGGACTCGACCTTTATGATGTTTACATCCAAACCCTTAATATTCGACGTATATATCATGTCATCACCTCAAAGTAATTCTAACAGAAGGTGTATATAAACAAAAAGCGGGGAACTAATCCCCGCTTCCATTAGTGGGCTCGGGAGGAGTCGAACCTCCGACCGCCCGGTTATGAGCCGGGCGCTCTACCAGTTGAGCTACGAGCCCAGCCAGCGATGGATATATTATCACAAGTTTTCCAGCTGCGTCAAGCATTTGAATCTTTCGATCACCAGCTATACGGGGAGGTATTGACCAGTATAGCAAAAAAGTGGAGGATAACGAGACAAAACTGTGGAAAGACTCCACTTGAGAAGCTGAAAGAAATGCATGATGAATTGAAAAATTTAAATGTAGTGAATTTCACGGTATTAAGTAAATATCTTCCCGATCGGTGCCGTGTTTAAAGGTTGATTCATATTTATCATCTGCTATAATACAGCTCGTATGGGGACGAGTTCCCTATATGTTTTTCGTGGGAGGAGGATGGACATGGAGAAGCTCAGAAATTTCTTTAGAGAGATAAAAATGGAGATAAAGAAGATCCACTGGCCATCAAAGGAAGAACTTTGGGGAGCTACTGGTGTTGTTGTGATAATTTTGATAGTAACCGGATTTTACTTTGCTTTTCTAGATCTTGGATTCTCTGCACTTATGAAACTTGTGTTCAAGATGCTTGGACTTACTTACTAAATCACCGGGGTGTGATAGGATGAGAAAGCAATGGTACATAATCCAAACCCTAACGGGTTTGGAAGACGCGGTTAAGGAAAATATAGAAAAGAAGGTAAATAGCCTAGGTTCCCACAACCTTGTGGGGAGAGTTATAGTGCCTGAAGAAGTGATTCTTGACGCTACGAAGAAATCAATGGAGAAGCATATCGTTTCTCCAGATGCGAAGCTTTATGTAAAGAGTGGGCAAGAAGTGAAGAAGGGACAGCTCCTTGCTGAAGAACCTCCTATTAGGGCAAGAAAGAATGGAAAGGTGGTAGATTTAAAAAACTATAGAAGGATAGTTGTAGAGACAGCTGACAGAAAGTTCCAGAAAATCTATAATGTTCCGGAAGGAGCTAGGATAGAGACTGGAATAAAGGTAGGGGCTTTGGTAAGGCAAGGAATGCCTTTTACAAAAAATGGTGAGTATGTTTCTGAAATGAATGGGCGAATCGTTAATGTGGAAAGAATGAAAAGAATTGTGATAGAAAACATCGATGGAGAAGAAGATGTTTATTATGTCCCAAGAGAAACTTTTGATCCGAACATGATAAAGAAAGGTATGAAAGTAAAGGCAGGAGACCTTTTAGCAGAAGGAAAAAAGTATCATGCACAGTCTAATGGAAAGGTGGAAGTGAGAGACTTTGGAGTTAGAAAGGAAATACTAATAGCAAAAACCAAGAGAAAGAAGCTCTTTCCAGGATACGTGTTCATAGAGATGATCATGAATGACGAAGGATATACCTTTGTTAGGTCGGTTCCAGGAGTTTATGGCTTTCTCTCAGAAGGAAGAAAACCAGTTCCCCTTAAACCAAAGGATGTAAGAGCACTCTTAAGGCTTGCGGGCATCGAAGAATATGAGACAAAGAAAGCAGAGAAAATTGAGCTCGACTTTGATATTGGTGATACGGTGAAGATCATATCTGGACCGTTTGAGGACTTCATTGGTATTGTTAAAGAGCTTGATCCACAGCGGCAGATGCTTAAGGTTGCAGTTACTCTGCTTGGAAGGGAAACTCCTGTTGAGCTACATATATCTGAAGTTGAAAAGATCGAGTAAAGTGGAGGGGCAAAGAGCCCATACCACAAAGGAGGAGGGAAAGTTACCATGGCGAAGAAGATAGTTGCGGAAATTAGGCTTCAGCTCCCAGCCGGGAAGGCCACGCCAGCGCCACCGGTTGGAACGGCTCTAGGTCCGAAGGGCGTCAACATCATGGAATTTTGTAAGAGATTCAACGCTCAGACTGCAGATAAAGCAGGACTTTTGCTTCCTGTCGTTATAACTGTATATGAGGATAGGTCTTTTAAATTCATCGTAAAAACCCCACCAGCATCGTTCCTTTTGAAAAGAGCTGCTGGACTTGATAAGGGATCTTCAGAGGCTGGAAGAAAGATTGTTGGTAAGGTTACTAGAAAACAGATTGAAGAGATTGCAAAGACGAAGATGCCCGATCTAAATGCAAACTCCCTTGAAGCTGCCATGAGAATTATCGAGGGAACAGCGAAGAGCATGGGTATCGAAGTGGTAGATTGAAAATAATGGTAGAAAGGAGGAGGCGTGATGCCGAAGCACTCCAAGAGGTATTTAGAGGTGAAAAAGCTTGTTGATAGACTTAAATATTACAGCCTTGATGAGGCGATTGAGCTTGTTAAGAAGACTGCAACAGCTAAATTCGATGAAACGGTGGAGCTCCATCTTTCCACAAATATAGACTACAGAAAACCAGAACAACATATAAGAGGAACTATATCTCTTCCGCATGGAACGGGAAAAACTGTAAGAGTATTGGTTTTTGCTAAGGGAGATAAGGCAAAAGAGGCTAAAGAAGCTGGAGCGGATTATGTTGGAGCAGAAGATCTTGTTGAGAAAATAGAAAAAGAGGGCTTTCTTGATTTCGACGTTGCTATAGCTACACCTGATATGATGAGAATAATAGGAAGACTTGGAAGAATCCTTGGTCCAAGGGGTCTTATGCCATCTCCAAAAAGCGGTACGGTTACCAATGAAATAGGAGAGGCTGTAAGGGAATTTAAGAAGGGAAGAGTTGAGGTAAGGACTGACAAGACAGGAAATCTTCATATACCTGTTGGAAAGGTTTCCTTCGAAAATAAAAAACTTAAAGAGAATGTAATCGCAGCGGTTGATCAGATAATGGCTATGAAGCCACAGGGAGTTAAAGGACAGTTTCTTAAAAAAGCGGTACTAGCATCTACAATGGGACCCGGTATAAAGCTTGACTTAAACGAGCTTTTAAGAAAGTCATAGAAAATCCCCATTGTGGATATGCCTTCAAAAGTTATATAAAACAAATCTGCTAATCTTTTAAACGGCATGGCTCCGGTAAATACTGGAGCCATGTTTATATTTTTCAATATGATTCATTTTGTCATGGAATTTAGTGGACTTATCGAAGGCACAAAGAATAGAAATACAGCGAAGTATAAGTAAATATAATGAGCTTTAGCACAAAGCTCTTGAAGTTATAGAAAAATTTTCATGCCATTCCCCATGTCGATAGCCTTCTTGATATTAGAACAACTTGCGGTAGAAATGGTCTTAAAGGACAAATTGGATAGGATGCAAAAAAGAGGAGACCCCGTGCTGATCCATGGTAAAATGATTAAAAGGATTATTAGAAAGGGTTTGGAGATAACGCAAGAGTTGAAGGAAAATTTGGAGGCGTCAATTCCGACGAAGTTAGAAAACGTACTATCAGCTCCTTTCATGATGATATTACACTATTTTTTGGTAGAAGGAGGTAGAAGTATGGAAGAGGTTTTAAAAGTCATTGGTGCAATTCTATTGGCAGGAGTAGTCGCTTTCGCGGGGCTTGTGGGGTATCTTACCGCTACTGATTATAACCCACCGGAGGTTGTGAAACTGGCTGTAGAAGGCCAAGCTTTAGAGGAAGCTCCCAGTAAACTTTCCATTCTCACATGGAACATAGGGTACGCCGGACTTGGGAAAAACATGGACTTTTTCTTTGATGGTGGAGAGCATGTGAGAGATACAAAGGAAAACACCATTAGAAACTTGGAAAATATATCTAAGTTTCTCGAGAAGATGAAAGGAAAAGTAGATATATTCTTAATACAGGAAATTGATACGGATAGCGATAGAACCTACCGAATCAACGAATATGAAAGATTGAAAGAGGTTTTGAATGGATACATGAGCACATTTGCCTTCAACTATCATGTAGACTTTGTTCCGGTGCCGTATACTGATCCAATGGGAAGAGTAAGGTCGGGACTTGCAGTATTTTCAAAATACAGACTCTATGATCCCGTGAGAATAGCGCTGCCTGGTCAATACCCATGGCCAAAAAATACAGCAATGTTGGATAGATGCATGATAAAAACCTACATACCGGCTCCCGATGGAAAAAAGTGGGTTATATACAACACTCACAACTCTGCATATGACGAAGGTGGCAAGCTCAGAAAGATGCAACTCATGTTCATAAAAGAAGATGCGTTAAAGGAATATAAAAAGGGAAATTATGTAGTAATCGGAGGGGATTGGAACTCTATTTTAGACGATGATCTTCATTTCAAATACACAGAAAAACCTGAAGAATTCTACGTTCCTCTTCCTAAAGATTGGCTACCAGAAGGGTGGAAATTCTATTACGATAAAAATGTTCCGACCAATAGATCTGTAAGAGCGCCATACAAGAAGGGAGAAACTTTTGTTACCATAATAGATGGATTTTTAGTATCTCCAAATGTGATAGTGTTTCAAGTTAAGGGAATAGATCTCGATTTTGAAAATTCGGATCATAACCCTGTGATGATTACCGTCGGGATCTCTCATAAATAAAGTCCCATACAGCGGCTGCTAATGATAAAAGAGATATGAACCAAAATGAGTTGATCATGAATTTGACGTTGTTTCCAAAAACTGAGGAATAAAGAAGGTTCATCAGGTTTCCCATAGACCATGCAAAACCCATCACAACAGAAGATGCTACCCCGGGGTTCCGGGGTAATCTATTTTGCGCCTCAACAACCGTTGATGACATGGAAAGATAAGCTGGAGATAGCATCGACACAAATATAGCCGCCAGCACCCAAGAAGAAACTTGTGTGAAATCCGTAAACGCGAAAAGAAGTCCAAACGTCACCATTGCTGCTGAGGAAATCACATTTATCATGGCGTTACCTATTTTCTTTCCAATGTAGACGCCACTGGTAGATAAAATCATGCCAGCTACCCTTGTTAATGTAAGCAAAGAACCGCCAAATACCAAGCTTTTTCCCAGAAGCTTTGCGTACATTGGTCCGTAAAGTTGGGCAATACCCATAGAAAATGATCGGAAGGCTACGTAGAAAAAAAGAGGGAGCAAAGCTTTAAAATCTCCAAGGGTTATCTTCATCTTTTCCTTTTTCTTGTGTTCAAAGAACCGCATCTTTGAGAAAGATATAAATACAAGCAAGGCAAGTAATATACCTGCAATGTACATGCCTTTCAAATCATATTTTTCTGCGTACCAAGTTATAAAGACAGGTCCTGCAGCGTAGCCTACAATTCCTGACAACGTGAAAAATGCAATATTTTCTTTGTGTTTAGATCCTGCTATTGTGGCTCCCATGGGATGGAAAGCTGAGTTGGACAGCTGGGCTATAAAAACAAATACAACAAATATCAGAAATGAACCCGCAACCGATATAAGACTGGCAAAAAGAATTGTAGAAGCTGCGACTATCGCGATATATAAATTTCTCTTCTTAACGTTGTCGCTGACGATTCCAAAGAGAGGTTGCGTTAAACTGGAAGTTAGAGAGATCGTATATAAAGCCATAGCATAAGTTCTTGGATCAAGGTAGAACTTTTCCGTAATGTACGGACCAAGCGGTTGGAATATGCTGGTAGAAAAATCAAGTATGAAGTGAACAGCTACGACTATCCATAGCATAGCGCTGTAATGTTATCATAAACGCTAGTTTATTTCCACCAATGTTTCCTTTCTGCAACTTCATCTATGATCTTTCTCTCTTGCGTATCAAGTTCTTTCAAGAATTCCAACTTCTTCTTTTCTTTCAACTTAAGGAGAGATTCCTTTTCCTTTCTTCTTTCTAAAAATTCCTCACGAGCCTTTTCTTCTTCGGCTAGTTTCCTTTGAAGCTTCACCATAGTTTTGTCTATTTTATTTTCCAGCCCAAGTATATAGACCCTCCAGATTTCTATGCTCCCTATTTCTCCTTTTTCTATGGATTCGTTTCTTTTTCTTATTGCCTCATTTCTTTCTTTCCTTAAAAGTTCCAACTCCCTCTCTATAGCTTCTCTTTCCTGTTTTATCCTAAGGAGCTTCTTTTGGGCTTCTTCTTCCTGTAATTCCCTCAACTTTAAAATGGATTCCAATCTGAATCTAAACCTCACAGGTATCCCACCTTATAAATAACGTGCCCGGCGGGATTTGAACCCGCGGCCCCCGGATCCGGAGTCCGGTGCTCTATCCAACTGAGCTACGGGCACGTATTATCCTTCCACCATCCTTCAAAAGCTCTTTCACTTTCTCCGGTTCGGGAGTGACTATCACGTCGTATTTCCCTTCCAAAAACCTCTCGAATCTTTCAACAAACCTAACTCTCTTCTTAAAAAGATACGCTATATAAGGGTCGTATTCCATAACATCCAGCTTTCTTGCGTTTATATTATCAAGTATTGTTGGATCCTCAACATTATGAACTAAAACAGAATCAGCCTCTATACGTTCAATAGATACTCTTGGTATTTCCTCACGTATTCTGTATAGATTGGTAGGTGAATTAATGAAATTTTCAAAAAGAATCGATGCACTCACTGCATCCACAGCTATTTTTCCCTTGCTTTCCTTTAATATTGAATGGGCCATCTTGGTAGATAATCTTTCATCCACCAAAAAGACCGGTTTTTTCAGCTTTTTGAATACGGACTGTGCAACTTCTATAACTTCGAAAGTTTGGCACGAGTATCTACCACTCATGGAAAAAGGAAGCCCGAAGACTATCTTTTCAGGATTTAAATCCTTAAGGAAGGTAAAAAGCTTTTCCCTATCTACAACACCTACTTTTGATGGAAACATAACTCCCGCTGCATAGCCGCATCTCTTCTTCCCATAATCGATTGCTATAATCATGTTAAATAACCACTCCAGGGTCGTGAAGGTATTTTATAAGCATTTTTATAGGAGAATACGCCAATCTTTTGGTGTATTCATGATAGGCTTTATCAGTCTCAGTGGCGAAATCACCATCTTTCACTTCAGAATAATTCAAAACAAGTGTTTGCGGTTCTTCATTAAGTACCGGGTATATTGCATCAATGATCTCGTAAAGAGTCTTTGGTGGATCATACGCTATCACTTCACTTTTACTTGCAAAAGTTGGCAACCCGTCAGTATTATAAGATGTGGAGAACTTTTTGATATTTCCCCTCTTTATCAAATTCACGATTGACACCCTTTGGAATTTGTTTATATCATGGGAATAATACTGACCATTTGTAAACTTTGCGGTTTTCTCTGGATTTCTGGATACAACCACGTTGTTCTTTCCATTAAGAATGTACCTTTTATCGCGCATGTCCTGAACCCTAACATTGACTTTTTTGAACTTTGCTCTGAGTTTTTTAAATCTCATCTCTTTCAAAAGATTTTTTATGTCATCCGGCATCTTCGTACCCAGAGCTATTTTTCTCATCTTGCCAACCAACTTTATAAACTCTTCTATCTCTCTCAAACCGCGCAAAATAGAGAAAATTTGAGGCTCAACTATAACAATCAGCTTCCCATCAACACCACTCTCAATGAACTCTCTCACCGTTAAAAATCTACTTCTATCAACTTCCATATGGCGAAGAAGAGATTCATACACATGATCAACTATCTGATTGCAACAACCGATAACGACAGCGGAGGTATCTTCTTGTAATATCTTCTTTAGCATAGCATTTCTTGACCTTATATCGGAGAAAATCGCCCCTCCATCGTATTCTTCCCACAATAGTTCTTTCACTCTTTTGTTATTTATAATCTCTTCCTTATCTAATATCTCTCTACTATGAAGATCCCCAAATTCGTCAAATTCATCTATGCCTGTTTTAAATGAAACATCGACTATCTTCATTTTTGGGGACATGAAATCCGGTTCTATTTCTCCCACAACATCCATTCTCACTATACCTTGTCTGAGGATGATACTTGAATCATTATCCATACCGTGCCACAATGCTCCAATTTTTCTTCTTCCTCTTCTTAACACCATATAAGCGGAGTTCCCATCGTCAAAGAAGGACACCTTATGAACATCAAGATCCCTTATTAAAAACATCAAAGGAGGGTTCCCAAGCCCAAAAGGTTCAAAAAGATCTATTACCTCAAAGAGCTCCGGGGTTATATCATCCAATCTTATTTCTGCATCTATGTTTATCTTCTCTTTCTCCTGTGCAAGTTCTATATCTTTTATGGCTTCTTTCAAATCCTCGAACTTTTCTTTTTCAATGGTGAATCCAACAGCCATGGAATGACCGCCGAATTCCACAAAGAAATCCTCAAACTTCCTGAATATATTCATTATATTCGTGCCATTATAGCTTCTGGCAGATCCCTTTCCAACTCCATCGCTGAACGACACAACCATCGTAGGCCTTTTGTATTTATTTGCAATTCTACTAGCAACAATACCTATTACCCCTATATGCCAATTGTCACCGTTGACAAGTATTATGGGATTTGAAGATGCACCAGCTCTTTCTATATTTTTAACAGCTTCTTTAAATATATCGTTTTCTATGGCTTGTCTTAAAAGATTATGGTTTGATAGAACCTTCACCATCTCTTCCGCTTCTTTCTCGTCCTTGGAAATCAAAAGCTTGAAAGCGTCATAGGCGGTTCCCATTCTACCGGCGGCATTCAATCGGGGAGCTATTTTGTAACTAACATCCCTTGATCTGACTTCCTTTATAGAAAGCTTTTCCACCAGCTTTTTAAGACCCGCTCTGGTCTTTCCTATTTTCTTCATACCTCGTTTTACAAGGAATCTGTTCTCCTTTTCCAAGGAAACCATATCAGCCACGGTCCCAAGAGCCACAAGATCTAGAAGATCTTCTATGTCTTCAAATTCCATACCAAACCTGTCAGCAAGGGCTTGAACAAGCTTAAAAGCTACTCCAACGCCGGCTAGATCTTTAAATGGATATGGATCGTCGGGTCTGTGAGGATTTACAACAGCGTCGGCTGGTGGAAGCTCCCCAACGACCTTGTGATGATCGGTTATCACAACCTTCATACCAAGTTTTTTTGCAAGTTCGACACTCTCATATGCGGTGGTCCCACAGTCAACCGTTAAAAGAACTTTGTATCCTTTCTCAGAATATTCCTCTATTGCTTGGGTACTTACTCCATATCCATCGTTCATCCTATTTGGGATGTATACATCAACCTTCCAGCCTTTCTCCTCCATGAAAGAATATAGAAGTGCAGAGCCAGTAACTCCATCAACATCGTAATCTCCATGAATGAGAACTGGCTCCTTTTTCTTCCATGCGTTTATCAATATATCTACGGCTTTGTCCATATCGTTCATTAGGAATGGGTCATTCAGCAGGGAAATATCTGGGCTTAAAAAACTCTCTACATCTTCTATTCCCCTTCGAAGAAGAATCTCTGCTGCCAGGTACGGAATACCATACTCATGAGCTAACTCGAGGGCCTTATCACGATCAACCTCCTTCAGTGCCCATGCTCCCATTCTCCTCCCCTTCTTTCTTTTTTATTTTGTGTAGATTATATCACAGAAGGGGATTGTTCGGAGCCTCTAACTTTCTTTTTCTATTTTTCCCACATCAACTTGAATGTGACGTTGTACTTTCTCAAAAATTTTGAATATTCTTTATAGTTTTTCACATTTTGAATGGCCGTGCTCTCCATATTCTCGAATGGTATATAGCCTTCTGACTTGGGAAAAGCAAGGTAGGAGAAGTACTCCTTTAATGGTGGTGAACAGTATATTTATATAGTAAATATTTATATAGTAAAGTCCCGCAAGAGGAGTCTTTCCAGGCACAATTTACTTGACATAGCTGATCCTATTCAATCTAATTTCACCCCAATTACTCCAAAACTTAACTTTTTTGTTACTTTAATTTAATTGTTTTGAAAATGTCAAATTGTGTATTATTTTTTAGGGTTATAATTAATTCAATGAAAAAATAGTGATGAGGGATGTATTGTGAGGAGAAGCTGGAACGCTCAAGAAATTAAGAAGATGAATAGGAAAATTGTCTTAGAAACCCTTCATTTCAATTCTCCAATATCTCGTTCTGAGATAGCTGATTTTACTGGGCTTACAAGGGCAACTGTTACGAACATAATAA
>JAMOOR010000021.1 GCA_027065235.1 Thermotogaceae bacterium
AGCAACGCTGATAAGGCCATTAAAGACCTGCATTATAAACCAAAAGAAAAGATATACAAAGGCAGGTATTTCTATGAAAGTGAAGAAAATGAAGAAAAACACCAAAGAAACGATTCTTGAATGAGGGAACAGAATGAAGTAAGCTCCCATTACGGCAGATATTGCTCCAGAAGCTCCAACCATCGGCGTTGTAGAAAATGGTGCGAAGATAAAATTGACAAGTGCTGCAAATAATCCTCCTAAAAGGTAAAATCCCAAAAATTTTCCATGCCCCATTGCGTCTTCCACATTGTCACCAAATATCCACAAAAACCACATGTTTCCAAGTATATGTGCCCACCCACCATGTATGAACATGTGAGAAAGCCAAGGAATTACGCTAAAACCTAACCTATTCCTTACTTCCGATACAGTAAATCTGGCAGGAACAAGGCCAAAATGGTAAAAGAATTCTAAAAGTTCTCTGTTATTGAGAGAAAGTTCGTAGAAAAAGACGATAAAGTTTGCAACTATTATCGCATATAAAACATATGGTTTCCTCCTGCTTGGAATGGTGTCATAAAGCGGAAACAAAATCTATCACCTCAAGATAAAGAATGGTGCCGGGGACCGGAGTCGAACCGGCACGGGGGACTAACCCCCAGCGGATTTTAAGTCCGCTGCGTCTGCCAATTCCGCCACCCCGGCACATTGGTATATTTTACAACATATAGTAAAAATGTCTAGAAATTTTACCTAGCTATACCCAGCTATACGGGGAGATATTGACCAATATAGCTAGGGTATGCTTATGAAAACCTATTGACTCATATTAATTTTCGTATAATATATCTAATACGATATATCTATTTCGATATAGAGGTGATTACATTGGGAAGGTACGGATTTTTAAAGGCACTTATACTTGAATATCTCTACAAATATGGTGAAGGAAGTGGATACGATTTTATGAAGTTCTGCAAAGAAAGGGGTATAGAAGTTTCTGCAGGTACCGTATACCCTCATTTGTCAAAGCTATCCAAGGACGGCCTTGTCGAATTCACAGTCGAAGGAAGAAAGAAAAAATATTTTCTCACGGAAAAAGGAAAAACACTGGCTCAGAAAATTGTGGAAAGTAAAGAGAATTTAAAGGAAGTTTTCAAGAAACTTGGTGTAACTACTGGGTTTGATACACCTGAATTTGTTGAAAGAAGGATGAGAAAGATTTTTACCTCGTTAAAAGAAGTCGACTGGAAAAGAAAAAAAGGTATGGAAAAACTAATAGAAGAGCTGGAAGAATTCATCAAGGATCTTCGGAGGTGGTATAGTGAAGAAAGCTATTGAAGTAAAAGAGTTAAAAAAGTACTTTAAGAATGTAAAAGCTGTTGATGGAATCACTTTTGATGTTGAATGGGGAGAATTCTTTGCACTTCTTGGACCGAACGGAGCCGGGAAGAGCACAACAATCAGAATGCTAACTACACTAGCAGTCCCCACTTCAGGTCAAGCTCTTGTGGCAGGATACGATGTTGTGAAGGATGAGAGAGAAGTCAGGAAAAGAATAGGCCTTGTCTCTGACAGGTTGATTCTTTACGATAGGCTCACAGTTCTTGAAAACATCGTGTTTTTCTCTTCGTTTTATAACCTGAGCAAAAGCGAAATATATAAAAGAGCAGAAGAACTATTACATCTTTTGGATATGTGGGACTGGAGAAACACTCGTGTATCGAAACTCAGCACAGGGATGCGGCAAAAAGTTAATATAGCAAGAGCGCTTGTTCCGCAACCTGATATTCTCTTTTTAGACGAGCCAACTCTTGGTCTTGATCCTCATACGACGAAGAAAATCAGGGAATTTATAAAGGAACTTAACAAAAAAGGAAAGACCATCATACTTACAACACACATACTACACGAAGTAGAACTACTTGCAGACAGGGTTGCGATAATGAATAAAGGAAAGATAGTTGCTCTTGATACTACAAGAAATTTGAAGAGGTTCTTCAAGGAAAAAGAAATCGTGGAAATGGAATACGAAGGGAATTTAACAAACCTTTGCTGCGCCTCCGTTATAGAAAGCATAAATGGATACATCAAGGTGGAAGTTCAAGACTTAAAGAAATTCCTAAGTGATTTGTCGCAAAAAGATGTAAAAATTCTTTCCATGAAAACTTATGAACCCTCTCTTGAAGATATATTCGTTTCATTAACCGGAGGTGAGGAAAAATGACAGCGTTAAGAATAGCATGGAAAGATATTAAATTCTTACTAAGAAGCAAAACCATGCTTGTCTTCACCATATTAATGCCTGTTTTGATGATGCTGATGATGGGTTATATATTCCCAAAGGATTACAATGGAAAGATAGAAGGAAAAATAGGAATATACTCACAGGATCCTGCTTTTAACATAATGATGATGCTGTCAAAGGGAAAGGAACATGTAAAACTTTTTAAAAATAGAGAAGAACTTATAGATGCCCTGGCAAAAAATGAGGTAATTGCAGCAGCTGTTGTGCCAAAAGGCTTTATGAAATCTCTTTCAAAAGGAAACGCAGAGATAGAGGTCATTCCAAACCCTTCAAATCCCCAGGCTGGAATAATGATGTCCCATCTGATCACCTCCATGATAAGCTCTGCAACGAATAAAAAGGATGTTAAAAAGATAAAGGCCAACCTCACTGGAGTTTACGGTGGAGAGTTCAACTACTATGACTTCATGGCACCTGGTATGATGGCAATGATAGCCATAATGAGTGTATCTACCGGTCTTGCAGCTTCTATAACAAGGGAAAGAGAGCTTGGCACGCTTGACGGACTCATGGTGGCACCTATAAACAGATCAAGTATAATTATCGGAAAGATATTAGCTCAGACTGTTAGAGGGATAACACAAGCGCTTATCGTACTTGTTGTTGCAGTGGTTTTATTCGGAGTAAGGATTCATGGAAATATACTGTCAACTCTTTTGCTTCTGTTTTTAACAACGTTTAGTTTCATAGGAATAGGAATAATAATAACTGCAGGAATTAAAGAGCAAGAAACAGCGCAGATCGTTATGTCAACCATTACATTTCCTATGATGTTCTTTTCCGGAGTATTTTTTCCTATTGATCAGATGCCTAAATTTGCGCAGTATATCTCCTACATCTTTCCTTTAACTTATGCCGCAGACGCCTTAAGAAAGAACATAACACTTGGTGTGGGACTTTCATACATGACATTCGATATAGAAATGTTGATATTATTTTCGATAGTTTCTTCTATTGCTGCTACATTACTCTTCCCGAAGTTAGTTAAAGATTGAATTCACATCCACTAAAATTATCCTGTCTGGTCATAAAAATCAACACCCCCTCGATCATGAGGGGGCTTTTGCTGGAGCGGGCGACGGGATTCGAACCCGCGGCCCCCAGCTTGGGAAGCTGGTGCTCTACCAACTGAGCTACACCCGCTTGCCGTTTACATATTATATCAATCCATATAATCTTGTCAAAAGATTAACTTATCCTTAACAGAAATGGAAGTATAATCCAGACTGGTTGGGGTGAGTTGAATTTGAGAATAATTGGTATTGACCCTGGGTATGACATCGTAGGATACGGAGTTATCGAAAAATCCGGGAACGAAATAAAATACGTTACCCACGGCGCAATAAAAACAAACAAGAATGATTCATTTAAGATGAGGCTTCTAAGAATCTACGAGGAGTTTTCACAGATTTTAAGCAAATACAACCCTGATATTGCTGCTATTGAACAGATATATTTCGTTCAAAGTAAGACCACTGCCATGAAGGTGGCTCAAGCTAGAGGGGTTATCCTGCTCGCTTTAGCAAAGAAAGATATAGAAGTCGAAGAATGTGGACCTCAGGAAGTAAAAATGACAGTGGTTGGCTATGGTAGAGCTCGTAAAAGTCAAGTTCAAAAGATGATACAAATTCTGTTAAACTTACCAGAAATCCCTAAACCTGATGACGCTGCTGACGCATTGGCCATAGCTTGGTGTTCTTTGAGTAAAAGAGGAGTGAATATGCATGGAGCTGGAAATCAAAAACTTTAAAACTCTAGATGACCTGATCCGCTCTCTAGGAATTGAAAAAGATGTGAATGGGACCGCTACTGTGGAAAGAATGTTCTATTCCTTTGCAGATGAAACACTCTACATCATTTTAAAAGGCGAATTAAATGTGAATTCACGAGAAATAGAAAAACTCATAGAGGAAAAGCTTAAA
>JAMOOR010000022.1 GCA_027065235.1 Thermotogaceae bacterium
TTCTTTCTTTCAAGTGGGTGATAATTGCCGTTTTCGTCCATGTAAAGTTCTGTAAAAACAAGATTCCATATCTCAAGGAACTTATCCTCGTTATCCTTGGGGTTGCAATCTTTACAATTTGGATCTAAAAGGTAGTGAATCTCAGAATCTGGCCCGCACGGCCCTGTAGGTCCAGCTGGTCCCCAGAAGTTGTCCTCTTTACCCATTCTAACTATTTTATAGTCTGGAAGTCCTATGATATCTGACCATATTTTGTACGCCTCTTCGTCTTCCTCATAAATTGTGACCCACAGTCTTTCCTCGGGAATCTCTAGAACCTTTGTCACGAATTCCCAAGCCCATTCGATAGCCTCTTTCTTAAAATAATCCCCGAAGGAAAAATTTCCAAGCATCTCAAAGAACGTATGATGTCTTGGTGTTCTTCCGACATTCTCTATATCGGCGGTTCTTAAGCACTTCTGGCATGTCGTAACCCTTGTATAAACGGGTTTTACTTTACCCCAAAATATAGGCTTAAACGGAACCATCCCAGCTATCGTAAACATAAGCTGAGGATCATCGGGAATCAAAGAAGCACTGGGAAAAACTTTGTGTCCCTTACTTTCGAAGAATTTCAAAAACTCCTGTCTTATCTCTTCCGATGACAGCTTCCTCATGCAGTAACCTCCCTTCAACTGCAAATTTTATCACGACAAAGTAGATATTTGTGAGAATATCCATCTAACAAAGATAATCTTTTCTACTTCTCAATCACACTCAAGATAACATCTATGTACCTTTCAAGGTGAGAAGTAGATAGAAAATCTCTTCTTACCTTTTCCTTTGCTTTCATTCCCATTTCCTTTTTTAGATTTTCATTTTTTATAAGCTCTATTGAAACATCAGCAAGATCGTTTACTTCCCACCTTAGGAACCCATTTTCTCCATCGTCTATCTGTATCTTTACTCCTCCCGCAGGTCTTGCAACAACTGGGTTCCCTTTCCACATCATCTCCGATATCACAAGTCCAAAACCTTCCCTCGTAGCGGTATGGAGACCTATAGTTGATGCCCTTTGAATTGCATTTACCTCCAAACTTCCAACACCTATCAGGTTGGTGAGGAACTTTACATCCTCATCAACTCCAGCGTACCTTAAAACTTTCTCAAAGAATATCCAGCCCTCTGGGTCATCGGAAGCCATTGCAGAAACAATCGCAAGTTGCACATCTATCTTTTCCTTAACCTTCCTATAAACATCGATGGATGAGAACAAATCTTTCCACGGATCGAACCTCGCTACAACAGTCATCAACGGTTTGTTCTTATCTATTCCAAATCTTTCAATCACTGAATCTATATCTGACCGGTTTAACTCTTTGTTTTTATCACTGAATGGATCGATGCTTGGAGGAAACTGCACAGCTTTATCTGAGAACTCTTTCGGAAAATACTCTTCAAGGTGGAAAAGGAGTTTTTCATATGGCGCTAAAAGCTCTTTGAATCTTCGCCAGAATTCTTTAAACGGATTTGACAAATCTATATGGCATCTCCATACAAGCTTTGCCTTTGTATCTAAATATAACGGAATAGCAGCCGGTTGAGGATCATGAATTATCAAAACATCTGCATCTAAATTGAGTTTTTTGGCATTTTCTTCGTTGACTTTGAGATAGTAACTCCATTCCTTTTCCGTTAATTCTATCTCTGCTCCTTGCAACATGTTATGGAATTTCTTAGTGATCACAAAGAAATCATTTGGGGCTTCTAAAACTTCCCATTGAGCATCAATACCAACAGACCTCATCAAAGGCACCAATGTATATAAAAGCTCAGCTACCCCACCACCAAATGATGTTGCGTTTACATGAACAATCCTCAGACCTTTTAACTTTTCAGCTTTTGTTAATATCCTTTCAACTGTAGCATTCCCAGCGACGTCTTTGTAATCTATCAAATCCTTCTTCGGAAACTCTCTTACTCTCATTAAGTATCCGCCTCCTTCTTATTTGACAACGAATGTAATCAAATCAACCCCATCGGCTTCACAGAGAATTCTTTTGAGATATTCAAAGGAAAGATTATCGCAATTTTCAATGGGAAGACTATTGAGTACAAAGATCAATGTTTCTTTAACATTCTCATCTTCTTTGTATGCCGTAAAGGTAAAAGTGTATTTTCCTTTAGTTACTGGTTCACTTTTTACACATATTATGTCATCTTTGTAAATATCGAGTATGTACAAAAATCCTCCCTTTTGGATAAATACCTCTATTGAAACTTCCTGACCATCCCTAAATACTTTGAAATGCTCAGGATCATTTATCTGAAGGTTTAAATCTTTTTCCGATATCTCATATATGACCTTTCCATTATGTATCAAAGCTTTTCTCAACTTTCTCGCATAAGTTGCGCCTTTAAAAATACTCGCAGGAATTGTTATCGTGTTGGATGCTGTTTTATTTTGATAATACCCTATAACATCACCATGCTTGTCGAGAATCGCATACCAACATCCAAGTCGTGCCGTTTTGTCTATAAAGGTAGGAAGTTTAAAAAGAAGGATAAAGCTTTGAAAGAAATCTATTATGCTTCTTTCTGGATTTTTGCTGCCTACTGTTATTCTCTTCATCGTTGCGTTCGACAAGTCGTAGAAGGTTACTATGTTTCCAGAAAGTTCAATAAGGTAATCAATGTCGGGAAGCTGTGCAGTTCTCTCTATAGCTTTTTTCCTCAGTCCTATATCCTGTTCTTTCCAAATTTTTAGAATGAATTGGTAATCCTTCTTCTCGACTGGCACGAGTTCGTATAGCTTGCTTAAGTCCTCCACGAGAGAGTCTTTATAAGTGGCTGTCCCAACAACTCCCACTTTAGGAATATAAGCCTCTGAGAAGGTAAGTATCGCAGGGAGTATCATAAAGACAAAAAATACTGCCGCTTTGTTCATTGAACCGCCTCCACAATCCTGAATAATCAATTTTATTATACATCATGCTACTTGTTTTATATGTCTTCTGCGATTAAATTAATTCTGTTTTGGATTTGTAAGAATGATGGAAAGATATGTTCGTGTGATGGGTTTTATGTATTTCACAATTGGAGTTTTTACAGGATTCATGAAGAATAGGAGACAAGGTTTCTTTAAAAACAAAGCCCTCATGGTTTGAAATGGGACTATCTGTTGTCATACTTCTCCTTACAATATTTAGCGGGACCTTTAGGGGAAAACCATTTTGGTGTTATAAAGGCTATTGTAAGCTACCTTATATATTCCAAGATACCTGTCATAAATGTAGAAGCTATGTGTAGAGAGTGGGGAGTTAGCAAGCAAAAGTTTTATAAACTTTTAAGCATTATAGAAGAAATAGAACTTCTAAATATAGTTAGGAAAAGCTCCGTTGAAAAACCGTACTCCAAAGGCGCAAAAATCTTTCTTTCTGATCCTGTTATGTACAGCGTATTCGACGGTGAGATAGGAAATTTCAGAGAGGCATATGTTGTTTTTTCACTAAAAGGGATAGGAAAGGTTCTTGCATCTAAAAACGAAAAAGGTGCGGATTTTGTCTTTGAAGGTATCAAAATGGAAGTAAGAGGAAAATCAAAAAAAGAAAGAATGCAGATTTTGTCATCAGGGATGATATAGATGTGCCTTTTAGAAATGTTATCCCGATGTGGATGCTTGGGATGTTATGGTAAAAAAAACCCCGCCACACGGGCGGGGTGCAAAACCTTGGGGGGTGTTTACATGTGAATAGCCTTTCCTTCTGCTTCCTCAAAGGCTCCAAGCAGACATTCGGAGATGGTGGGATGAGGATGAATGGTCCAAGCAAGCTCCTCTACAGTAAGTCCATGTTTAACTGCCACAGTAGCTTCCATTATAAGCTCAGAAGCAAATGGGCCAACCAAAGTGGCGCCAAGAACTTTTCCAGAAGATTTATCGTAAACAACTTTTACAAATCCTTCCCTCTCTCCCATTGCAGCTGCTCTTCCATTGGCAGATATTGGGAATTTGGCTACTCTGTGCTTTTCCTTGTCCATGTTCTTTTCTTTCAATCCAACAGAAGCAACTTCGGGAGCCGTGTATATAACCGCAGGAACAACGGATAGGTCTACTTTCTTTTCCTCACCTTTTATGTTATAGGCCGCTACTATTCCTTCATGAAATCCTACATGAGCAAGCATTATCTTAGCCCTGACATCACCAGCTGCATATATGCCTTCGATGTTGGTTC